>NZ_JAVJUO010000113.1:0-24719 GCF_040220555.1 Coleofasciculus sp. C1-SOL-03 | reverse complement strand
CAACTGTCCTAAATCAAGCCAACGCTACCGCAAATACCCAAATCAGGAGTGATTTACCATGTCTCGGAACTTAATCACGGCTGGGATAATTGATCCTTGCCAATTTTCTCTGGACGAAGTACGCCACCAAGTCGCTACATTCCTTAACATTCCCCTCCAGCAAATCGATCGCGTCGAATGCTGGCATCACCAAATCTGGGTCAAGCTAGTAGAATCCCGTGCTATCTTTGTCAGTTATCGCAACTTGCCCCTGTGGATTGAGGCAGGATTGGCGGCGATTGGGCGTTGTACCTCTCGTTCTCAGCTTGATGAATTAGGCGAAATCCTCCGCCGCGAACGTGACTGGTATGATCAGCATAACCAATCCGAAGCCGTGCAACCTTGGCGTCAGGCGTGGGCAAAACAGGCTGAATACCTGAGAAACGAAGACGAACGCCTGAAACCCATTCGCGCCCACCAACAAGCGGCAGAGGATTGGTATGGGGCTTGGGAACGGGTACTCTACTGTTGCCGAGAGTTTAGCCGACTTCAGGGATTAGCCCCAGAAATTAATCAGCAAAGTCAGGATTTTCAGGATTTACCTGAGATTATGCAAAAAATGCAGCAGTTGTGGCATCAGCGCTGGCAAGAACTATCGAGTGCGATCGCGTAAACTTAGGACTTCCGCAAAGCCTCTATTTGTAGTGGCGTGGCACACCTTATTTGATGAATTAGAATGGGAGCCCGGAAACTGTAGGGGCGCAAAGACTTGCGCCCGGTTTCACAGTCAAATCTATTCCACAATTTTAGCTGTGTCAGTCCAGTAGTGGCGTGACCCAACTAAAATAGGACTTTGTTTGTAGTGAGAACTTTAGTTCTCTATCCGCCTAGCTGGAGAGGGCTAAAGCCCTCACTACGAACCCAATCTATTCCACAATTTTAGCTGTGCCACGCCGCCATCGTGTGTTAGCGTTCGCGCAGCGTTCCCGTTCGCGCAGCGTTCCCGAAGGGTAGGGTAGCGTAACGTACCTTGGTGTTAGCTGAACTAACCCAATTCTTAGCATTAGAAGAGGAGAGGGCGACCCGATCATCTGTAGGGGCGGGTTTTACCGATAACATGCCTTCAAAAACTGGTAACTTATATAAACCCGCCCTGTTTCTGGAGTTGTTAATTAATGCAAGCGGGTCGCCCCTACACAGTTATTTCGCCTAAAAGAAGATGTCTATAGACTTACAGCGCAAAGCGCTGTAATAAAGTACAGTAGATCAAAGTCCCCCTTTTTAAGGGGGATTTAGGGGGATCGAAAATGTACCGCATAGCAGAGCAAACTGCTGTATTGTCTCGTTTAGGTTAACACTAATTTTATAAATTAATTGATGTTGGTAAAATAAAGACCAAATCTATTTCACATTCAACCGATTGCGGATCAGGGTTTCTGTCATTTGAGCAAGCTGATCTAACTTCTCTTTATTCTCCTGCGCCCGTTTTTCATAGTCTTTCTTACGAATAATTGCCGCCCGCGCTAAGTCTTCCCGATTTTGTTTCAGCGCTTGAATGGCAACTTTCTGCCAAGCGCTTATCTCCCGAACATCTTGATTATATTGCGGTTGCAGCGTATTCCAAACTCCTTTAATTTCGGCTAAGGCTTTAGTTAATAACCGATTGGCTTTGTCCGGATCTTTCTCTTGCAGCGCTCGTTTAATTGGTTCGTATAAATTCTCAGTATTCATCTGAGTAATAATCGGAATAAAATTTTGAATTTGCGGACTTTCACTGACACCAGTTTTACACCAGACAGCAAAGTGTTCACAGTTATTGGATAGTAGGTTATAGTTTCGTTCACCTAAACGACTTTCAGCGCGGCGAACGACTACATCAGGTATAAAATGAGTGGGATACTCTTTGACATAGATTTTCCCACCTCTAGCAAATGTCGGTAAAGAGGTGCGTTCAATGGTTTCACTGGGTTTGCGGTAGTGGATAACCGTACCGTCGCCACAGTCAATCCCATAATGTTTGTAGACGCCTTGTCGGTTGAACAATTCTCGATAAGCGTAGATTAGATCGCCTCGTGCCATACTTTCCTTTTGTCATTTGTTTATGTTATTTGTCATACTCGCTGTCGCCAGAAGCAAGCTACGTCATTCGTTCTTTGTGGGGTGAATTTCACCGTCAAGAAAAGAGTAAACCAGTGGGGATTGATGTTTCGATGTCCCTCAAGAGAGTAAAATCGAATGGGAAAGCCTATTACACTCCAGAATGAGCCGAATTTCTCCATCAACCTTGACTTCTGCCCCTCTCAACCCGCTTAAGCAACCCACAGGCTGGTTTTATGCCTTGTGGAAGTTTTCTCGCCCTCATACGATCATCGGTACTACCCTAAGTGTATTGGCATTGTATGTGATTGCCTTAGCGATTACCGATGGTGCGATCGCACTCTCAAATTTAGCTCAACTCTTGGGTACTTGGATATCCTGCTGTTGCGGTAATATCTACATTGTGGGACTCAATCAACTCGAAGATGTGGAGATTGACCAGATTAATAAACCTCATCTTCCCATCGCAGCGGGGGAGTTTTCCAGAGGACAAGCTAAACTGATTGTTACCGTAACTGGACTCTGTGCGCTGCTGTTAGCCCGGATACTGGGAGGGTGGTTATTTCTCATGGTTAGCGTTAGTTTAGCCATTGGTACAGCGTATTCCTTACCACCTATCCGGTTGAAGCGGTTTCCCTTTTGGGCGGCACTTTGTATCTTCTCAGTGCGGGGTGCTGTGGTCAATTTAGGACTATTCTTACATTTTAGCTGGGTGTGGCAACAGGGTGAAGCGATGACGCCAACGCCTGCGGTGTGGGGGCTGACATTATTTGTTTTGGTGTTTACCGTCGCGATCGCGATTTTTAAGGATGTCCCGGATATTGATGGGGATAAGTTATACAATATCACCACGTTCACGATTCGACTGGGTAAGCCAGCCGTGTTTAATATCACCCGATGGATTATTACCCTCTGCTATTTGGGTATGATTCTTGGTGGAGTGCTACTGTTTGACGTGGTTAACCCGCTTGTCTTGGGGATAACACACTTGGCGGCGTTAGTTTTGGTTTGGTGGCGTAGTCAGAATGTAGATTTGCAGGATAAAGTCGCGATCGCCAGTTTCTATCAGTTTATCTGGAAACTGTTCTTTTTGGAATATCTGATGTTTCCTACTGCATGTTTATTAACCTGAAACACTGATTGCACGGATTTAGGGGAGAGATTTGGGTGGGGAGGTGAGAGGTTAGTTGCACTGATTACACTGAGAGGTTAGTTCTCAAGCAACAGACGATGATTTGATTGTCAGGGAGATGATTGAGTTGTCTATGTTAATCTGTGTTATAGAATCGTTAGTTTCCTGTCGGTTTAATTACAATCTGTGTAATCTGTGTTATGCAATAGTTATATCATTTCCGGTTGAATACCCATAATTACGGTGATGGGGAGTAGGGGCTTGGTAACCAAGCCCGTACATTGTTAGTAGGGGTGATAGATCCGGACATCATATTAGTTTTGTATCTGTGTTATTACAATCTGGGTAATCTGTGTTTAATTTAAGTTGGATAGCGGCTACAGTCGTTAGTGTCGGTTTAGTAACGGTTATTTTTTTGATTGGTAAGACAATCGCGATCGCGTCGTTGTTTCAAAAGGGGATCGCCCTTTATCAGCAACAGGATTACCCCGAAGCGGAAGCGGTATTTCGCCAAGTTATCCAGAAACAACGTAGTAACGATATGGTGCGCTTACTCCTGGGTAATACACTCTTGGCACAAAATAAATGGGATGAAGCGGTAGCTGTCTTCCAGGATCTAATCGCGCGATCGCCAAAAACGGTGGATGGGTATGTCAAGTTAGCCCAAGCGTTGATTGAACAAGGGAAACCTGATCAAGCGATGCCTGTTGTTGAAGAGTTGATCCAGCGCCATCCGCAGAATACAGACATTCCGTTTAGCCTCGGTTTAATCCTATCAAATATTAATCGACTAGAGACACTAATTGAGTCGTATCAGACGTTGAGTCAACAGTCTCCTGACCAGGCTATTTTACGTTTAAATCTAGCCAATAGCTGGATGATTCAAGAAAACTGGGAAGCGGCTATAGACGAGTATCGGGAAGCGATTCGCCTCAATATTAAAAAGCCACAAGCGTATTGGTATTTAGGAGATGCGTTGAGACAAAAGGGTCAATTAGATGAAGCCCTCAGCGTTTGGCGAGAGGCAATTGTCCGTTATCCTAATGATCAGGAAGCTCAGTTAAGAATTCGACAAGCACTCAAAGAACAAGGTAAATTTGGATAGTAGTGGCGTGGCACACCTTATTTGATGAATTAGAATTACGCCCGGAAACCGTAGGGGCGCATGGCGTGCGCCCGATTCAATGGTAAAATCTATTCCATCATTTTAGCTGTGCCACGCCAGTAGGGTGTTTTTCAAAAAGTAAGGGCGGGTTTGACAATTACCGTTTTTTCCTCCCCCATCTCCCTCATCTTCCCTATCTCCCTCATCTTCCTAAACCCCTACACCCCTACACCCTCACACCCCTACACCCCACACCCTACACCCCACACCCCCACACCCTACACCCCTACACCCTACACCCTATCATGTCTGATCAGGATATCGTTCTCAACGCCAAAACCTACGAGTCACTCCAAGCAGAATTAACCGATCTGCGATCGCGTGTGGCACAATTGGACGCGATGAGAATGCCAGAACCGACTCAAGTTGCCCAGCAAAAGGCGCTGTTGGCTGTGGTGACGAAAATTCGGGAATCTCTGGATTTGGAGAGTATCTTTAAATCAACCGCCACAGAAGTGCGTCAACTGCTAAATGCAGATCGGGTGGGGATGTTTCGCTTTGATCCAGAGTCGGGCTGTCGCCGTGGGGAAGTTGTCTCTGAAGATGTGGTGTCGCCGTTTACGTCTGCTATCGCCACCAAAATAGAGGATGACTGTTTCGGCGAAAGACATGCGACTCATTATCAGCAGGGGCGAATTTGGGCGGCTGAAGATATTTATGCTCTGAATTTACCGGATTGTCACATTGCCATTCTCTCCCGTTTCCAAGTTCGAGCCAACTTGGTTGTACCGTTACTCAAGGGGAATCAACTTTGGGGATTGCTGTGTATTCACCAATGTTCGCGCCCCCGTCAATGGCAAAGTAATGAAATCGAGTTTGTCCGTCAAATTGCCATTCATTTAGGCGTGGCGTTACAGCAAGCGGAGTTTGTGGCGCAATTGCAGATGCAGTCAGAGTTATTGACGAAAGCGGTTAATCAAGCGGTTGAACGAGAAAAAGCAGTTGCGGCGATTATCGATAAGATTCGGCGATCGCTCGATATTAATACCATATTCCAGACGACAACTCAGGAAGCACGGCAGTTGCTGAATGCGGATCGGGTGGTAATTTATCGGTTTAATCCCGATTGGAGTGGTGAATTTGTGGTTGAATCGGTGGCTGAGGGCTGGAAATCCTTAGTCCAAGCGCAACATCAAGATATCCAGTTATGTCAAAATATTAGTAATTGTAGTATTACATCCTTAGCCAATCCTCAAATTATTGATACCTATTTACAGCAAACTCAAGGCGGTGACTTTATCAAAGGTGAAGTCTTTCGGGTTTGTCGTGATATTTATACCGCCGGGTTTTCGGATTGCTATATTCAAAGCTTAGAACGCTATCAGGCAAGGGCATACACGATTATTGCGATTTACAAAGGGAAAAGCCTCTGGGGACTCTTGGCGGCGTTTCAAAATTCCGCCCCGCGATCGTGGCGGGAGACAGATATTAATTTTCTGGTGCAAATTGGCGCTCAATTAGGGGTAGCGATTCAACAAGCTGAACTCTTAGGCAAAGCCCAACGGCGATCGGCAGAACTGCAAACCACACTGGAGGCACAATTACAACAACGGGCGGATGAATTAGCCCAGGAAGCGGAACGGGAACGGGCTTTAGCCCAGGTGATTGATAAAATTCGCCAAACGTTAGATTTAGATACGATTTTCCAAACGGCGGCTACAGAAGTCCGGCAATTGTTGGATGTTGAACGAATTGCCATTTATAAATTCCGCGAGGATTATTTCGGGGATTTTATTTTTGAATCGGAATCTGGAGATTTACCTAAACTGGTGGGGAGTGCTTGGGATGATACCTATTTAAGCGAACATAAAGGGGGTCGATTACGCGACAATGAAGCCTTTGTTGCTGATGATATTTATAACGCTAATTTAAGTGATTGTCATATTGAAACCTTAGAATCCTTTGGTATTAAATCTTTTGCTGTTGTTGCCCTATTTAAAGGGGAAAACCTCTGGGGACTCCTGAGTGCGTTTCAACATAATCAACCTCGCCATTGGCAAGACCGAGAAGTTAAGTTACTCATGCAAGTGGCAGCCCAATTGGGAGTCGCATTGCAACAGTCGGAATATTTGGAGTTATTGCAAGCGCAAGCCGTCCAGCAAGCCAAGGCTGCTGAACAGGCGCGGGCATTAGCGCGGGTGATTGAAAGCATTCGCCAAACCTTAGATATTGATCAGATTTTTAGTACGACAACCCAAGAAGTCCGGCAAATTCTTAACTGCGATCGCGTTGTGGTTTATCGATTCAATCCGGACTGGAGTGGAGATTTTGTCTCCGAATCGGTGGCATCAGGTTGGTCGCCGTTAGTCGGTTCTGAGCTGAAATCGGTTTGGTCAGATACCTGTTTGCAAAAAACTCAAGGCGGTCGATTTAAAAATCATGAAAATATTGTCGTTAATGATATTTACCAAACAATTTTCACTTCCTGTCATCTCAAATTGTTGGAGGTGTTTCATATCAAAGCCTACTGTTTAAGCCCGGTTTTTGTCGGTGACAAGCTGTGGGGATTATTAGGGGCGTATCAAAATTCTAGTCCGCGCCATTGGGAATCCGCAGAAATTAGTTTACTGACACAAGTGAGTAATCAGTTAGGCGTGGCGCTACAACAAGCCGCCCTCATGGCTCAACTCAAAGATGCTAAGGAAGCGGCTGATGCGGCGAACCGGGCTAAAAGTGAGTTTTTAGCGAATATGAGTCATGAACTACGGACTCCCTTGAATGCGATTCTGGGTTTTACCCAAGTGATGACCCGCGACTCGACGTTAACTCCAACTCAGCAGGAGTATTTAGGCATTATTGCTCGCAGTGGTGAGCATTTACTCACGCTGCTCAACGATGTCTTAGAAATGTCTAAAATAGAAGCGGGTCGGATTACGCTGAATGAAACCAGCTTTGATCTCTATCGCTTACTCAAAAGTTTAGAAGAAATGCTCCAGCTTAAAGCCGCTTCCAAGGGCTTACAGCTTATCTTTAATTGTGACCCAGAGGTTCCCCAATACGTGCGGACGGATGAGAGTAAGTTGCGTCAGGTTTTAATTAATTTATTGGGTAATGCGATTAAATTTACCGGGGAAGGGAGTGTCACCTTACATGTAGAGACGTTGCCTGCAACGTCTCTACAGGAACGGGGTATAATTGCCCAATCCCCAATCCCCAATCCCCAATCCCTAATCACCTTTGAAGTCGAAGACACGGGTCCAGGAATTGCCCCAACCGAACTTGATACCCTATTTGAAGCCTTTATCCAAACCGAAACCGGGCGCAAATCTCAAGAAGGCACAGGATTAGGTTTACCGATTAGCCAGCAATTTGTCCAACTGATGGGAGGAACCATCGCCGTCAGCAGTGTTTTGGGTCAAGGAACAACGTTTCGGTTTACAATTAAGGTTAATCCCGCTCAAGCGGCTGACATTGAGATTCAACAGTCTAAACGGGCGATTGGTTTAGCCCCCAATCAACCGACTTATCGGATTCTGATTGCTGATGATAAATGGGAAAGTCGGGTGTTGCTGGTTAATCTAATCGCACCGATGGGGTTTGAGGTACAGGAAGCGGAAAATGGACAGCAAGCTGTTGAACGTTGTCAGAGTTGGCAACCTCACCTGATTTGGATGGATATGCGGATGCCTGTGATGGATGGTTATGAAGCCACTCGTCGAATTCGACAATCGTTGCAGGGTCAAGCCACGGTAATTATCGCCTTGACTGCTAGTGTTTTCGATAAACAGCGATCGGTTGTTTTGTCCGCAGGCTGCGACGATTTCGTTAGCAAGCCGTTTCGGGAAGAGGTTATCTTTGAAAAAATGGCGCAACATTTAGGGGTGCGTTATTTGTATGCTGCAACTAAACCCCCCTCTCTGCCATCGCCGGATACGTCGCCAGCCCCCTTGCAGGAAACTGCCCTAGAAGAGGCGTTGGCACAAATGCCGACTGAATGGCTGGCACAACTGCACAAAGCTGCACTCAGCGCTAGAGAGAAAGTGATGATTCAGCTTATTGCCCAAATTCCGGAGGAGCAACTATCTCTGGCTCAAACCTTGACTCAATGGGTTAACGCCCTTTCTTTTGATCGCATAGTGGATTTAACACAGCCCCTAATTCATGAGTGAACGTCAATCTCAAGCCATCAAGGGAGACATATTAATTGTCGATGATATCCCTGATAATTTACGTATCTTGTTTACCATGCTGGCGAACCAAGGCTATGAAGTTCGTCGGGTCATTAGTGGAAAACAGGCACTGAATGCGGTTAATACTGATCCGCCGGATTTGATTTTGCTGGATATTAAAATGCCGGAAATGGATGGGTATGAAGTTTGTCAACGCTTGAAAGCTGACGAACAAACCGCCGAAATTCCGGTAATTTTCTTGAGCGCCCTTGATGAAGTCTGGGATAAAGTGAAAGCCTTTGAAGTGGGTGGCGTAGACTATATTACTAAACCCTTTCAACTCGAAGAAGTGATCGCGCGGGTTAAAACCCAACTAACTTTACGCCAGATTCAACAGCAACTGCAAGCCCAAAACGCCACACTAGCAGAAGCAAAAGAAGCCGCCGAAGCCGCTAACCGAGCGAAAAGTGAATTCCTGGCAACCATGAGCCATGAAATCCGCACCCCTCTGAATGCGGTGATTGGGTTAACCGGAATTTTAGAGAATACGAAACTGGATGCCCACCAACAGGACTTGGTAGAAACGATTCGCCAAAGTGGGGAAACCCTACTGATCACAATTAATGATGTGTTAGATTTTGCCAAGATTGAGTCGGGTAAACTAGAACTTGAATTCAAACCCTTTAATCTACGTGACTGTCTGGAAACCGCTGTTGATCTGTTTGCGCCCAAAGCGGTGCAAAAGGGATTAGAATTAACGTACTTTATTGACCCAGAAGTCCCCTCTACTCTGGTCGGAGATGTCACCCGCCTGCGCCAAATTCTCATCAATTTGTTGAGTAATGCCATTAAGTTCACGGATGTGGGGGAAGTTAGTGTTTCAGTAAAAGTTGAACATCACTATGTCACCGATTCGACTCAAAACCAGGATAGCCATACCTCGCCGACTGTTTGCCTTATTTTTTCGGTAAAAGACACGGGAATTGGTATCCCGAAAGACCGTTTTAACCGTTTGTTTCAACGCTTCAGTCAACTGGATTCTTCAACCACTCGCCAGTATGGGGGTACGGGACTAGGTTTAATTATTTCTAAACAATTAAGTGAAATGATGGGGGGAGAAATTTGGGTAGACAGTACCTTGGGTGAAGGGTCTACTTTTTCCTTCTGTGTCGTCTTAAGCGTAGATCAAGATGCGTCTGAACCGAATTTAACAACTCCTCAACCTCAGCTTGCAGGTAAACGAGTTTTAATTATTGATGATAATTCGACAAGTTGCCAAATTTTAACCCAGCAAACCCAATGTTGGGGCATGATTGCCCGAAGTACTCGATCGGGGAATGAAGCCTTGGCTTGGCTCAATCAGAAAGAAGCCTTTGATGTGGCAATTATCGATCGGCAAATGCCCGAAATGAACGGGCTAACTCTGGGTCTGCAAATCCACAACCAATCAGGTTTCAAAGAATTGCCTTTGGTATTATTAACGCCTATAGGAAAATTGACAACGAAAACGTCTTTAATTGAGCGTCATTTTGCTGCTTGTTTACCTAAACCGATTAAACTTGGGCAACTTTATAATACTTTAACTCAAGTTTTAGGAAGGCAAGCGACTGCTATTAAGTCTCAGCCTGCTTCGCCAGAATCGGGAGATTCACCTCTTGCCCAACAGTTGCCGTTACGGATTCTTTTGGCTGAAGATAATATAGTCAATCAAAAGGTAGAATTGTTGCTGTTAAAACGTTTAGGTTATCAAGCTGATTTGGTCAGTAATGGACAGGAAGTTCTTGATGCCATCTCCCGTCAATCCTACGATGTCATATTAATGGATGTACAGATGCCAGAAATGGATGGCTTAACCGCTACCCGTTATATCTGCCAAAACTACTCCCAGCGCCCTTGGATTGTGGCGCTGACAGCTAATGCGATGCAGGAAGATCGAGAAACGTGTTTAAAGGCAGGGATGGATGACTATATTAGTAAACCGATTCGTCAAGCCGATTTGATTCGTGTCTTTAAAACGATTCCTTCGCGCCAAGCACCAACACTGTAGGGGCGCACCGACGTGCATTGGTATCAACTTAAGCGGAAAAGTTTTTCCCTGTCAGAGAGCTAAGGGATAAAGGGGATGACAAAGGCTGATTTAGTATCATAACCCAGGATGTCTCGCTTTAAATTCTCAGGTTCAGATTGCACTCCCAGAATGAATACTCTTTCTTTGAGGTCATCTGGAATTTGACTCTGTGCGTAACTCAACCGATTTTCACGGTTATCAAAGTCAATCAGCAACACCATCATTCTTTGTGAGAATTTTCGCATTGTCGGCACATAATCGTTGATGAATTGTTCCACAGTTCTTTGCCAACCACCAGCGGGTGGCAGGACTTGAATAGCACGAGCATTAAGGTTGGGAGATTGAAGAAATCCATTGGCAATCTGGCGATTAGCATCATCTTCAGGTAACACAAGAATGTGAGGTTTATACTGGTTTGGACTCATAGCTCTATGTCGCCACAAATCAAGGTATTTATCAGATCGCCTGTCACTGGTATATCACTGAGCAATCTGACCAAAGTTGGCTCTAAGTGACTTTTTCGATCAAGGACAAAAGTATTGTCATCCGAAAACTTTCGGATAGCTTCTTCATTGTGTGATGTCGCTAAAATTTGCCCTTTCTGCTTAAATGAACGTCGCAATGACATTACAAAATAGCCAATTTCTGACAAGGAAAGATAATTTTCCGGTTCATCCCAGAAACAAAAAATTGAACCATAATATTCGTTAGCAGCTAACACAACAGCGCAAATAAAAAAGCATTTTTCACCGTCAGATAAGTCTTTAAAATTAATATGAAGATTCGCATTATTGGCTTCAAACCGAACAATCATGCTTTTGGAGTCTTTGCCAACTGGTTCATTCAAAAAATCTTGAATATCTGGCATAACGTCTCGGAGATATCTATAAATCTTTGTGTAGGCAGCAGGATAGCGACTGAGTAATCCAGAAATCCACTCCCCAAAGTTTGAACCATCTCGCCTTGGCTCCAAGGTGTCGCCCTTGGAGTCTCCTGTCATCAAGCTGGGGATTGGCGCTAAAATGATCATCTGAGCTAGCCAAGTCTTAAAAATATGAAGCGGATCAGTCTCAGATTGCTCCTGAATTACGGGAAGGGCAACCAAATGCCAATCCAACCGAAACTGAGCCTCACGATTTTGGGTGCTGCTGTAAAGAGTGACTTGAGCTTCTTTTCGAGAGTAAATTGGATCTCCTGAAACTAGCAATTGCTCCTCAGAAACTCGCAGTTCGCTAAATTTTTCTGGTAACTCTAAGGCTAAAACATAGTTGTACAATTTATGATCAAGTAATACTTCTATTTCAAAGCGAATCGGAACATCAGATCTTCTTCGAGCAAAATCTTTCGAGCTAATAATGTCTAATTGTTCAAGGTCGCGCATTCTATTGACACCTTGACTAATTTTCTGAAGTACTTCTAATGCATCGGCAATCGTTGATTTACCTGAACCATTTTTTCCAATCAACAGAGCAGATGACATTTCCTTTAGAATCAGCTCAAAGTTTTCTAGGCATCTGAAGTTGTGTATATATAGTCTTTGCAGCATAACCTAATGATTCTTAGCCGTGTAAATTGAAAGAACTTGTGAGCGAATGTACTTATTGTAAACGATATGGATTCACCCACATTCCGATTTTTACGCTATTCTTTTGCTAAACGCCTAACTTACGGAGGTGGGGGCTGGACATCCAAGGCAGTTAAGTACCAAGCAGCTTATCCCAGAACGTGAAATACAATCCGTAGTGTACAGTGTACTGGCGATGATGTATTGAATGATAGGTTGCCCCGATAAACCACTTCCCCAGCCAGTGGTGAAGAAATGATGAGGGAAATAGCTCGAATCCCAAATGAGACACTACTGCCCATATTGTCATCGTAATCAGTGCCGCCGCTAAGGTGATGAAATGGAGCGGGACGATAAAGATGATAACGACAAAGAAGAGTGACTGTATAATTGCCTCGGGTAGATCAAATGCGAAGGAACTCCACGGGGTTGGTTCTCCCGAACGGTGGTGTCCAGAATGCATCCATTTAAACAGCCAAGGGTGGTGAAAGAGGCGATGGATAAAGTAAAAGTATGTATCCTGAAGGATAAGCACCGCCACAAAACTAACTCCTATATACCACAGTCCATAGTCATAGGGGTCAGTGTAGAGGAGCGTTACTCCCAAACCGTACTCTGATAAGATTAGCGCTGCACAAAAAGCAAAAACAATTGCCGATAAAACTGATAATACGATATCATGTCTAATGGAATCATTCATCAGTGGCTTCAGACGCAAACTCTGTGTGGCGAGGGACTGTCCCAGAACGACATAAAAAAGCCAGTAGGCTCCCCCAGCGATTAGAAAGTATCGGGCAAGAGTGACTCCCAAGAAGACTAAGTAATAATACTCAAATGAGTGGTTGGTTAACTCGTTCGTAAATTGCAAGTTTCCTCCTTTTTACTTTTAAACTCGGCTGCCGCTAATCAAATTCCTCTTAGATACTTTTTCATAGAGGTATATGCTTAATGCTTAATAAAACTGTTGTCATTGACGCTATCATTAATGACTTATACCAAATCTGCCTTCATAACTCCCTGCAAGAGGAGGCGATTGAAATCGCTGCTACACTTGCCAAAGTCCGCCTGCGCGGACTAACTTATAACGGGGGGGTAGCTAACCCAGATTTGGTATTACTTATGGTCTCACAGATATTTAATTCATCAAAAATGCCCAAAGGTAGATTTTGGGCAGTGTCAATACACATTGATGCGGAGGGCGCACGTCGGTCATTGGTGTCAACTTAAGGCTGAAACCCTTACTTAATCAGAGATCCCCCCTAGCCCCCCTTTTTGATCCTCCTTCCGTCCCCCTATTAGATCCCCCTCTTCCCTTAAAAAGGGGGAAGCCAGCGGATGCTTCGCTTTTTGTTGCACGGGGGGAACCAGAAATTAATCAAAGTCCCCCTATTAGATCCCCCTTCCGTCCCCCTTAAAAAGGGGGAGACCAGATGTTGCTTCGCTTTTTTTGCATGGGGGATTTAGGGGGATCTAAACTTTGAGCGCTAGTCATACAAAGTCTTAAGTTGACACGGATGCACGTCGGTGCGCCCCTACTGGACTGACCCAGCTAAAACGGTGAAAAAGAATTTACCATTGAATCGGGCGCAAAGCTTTGCGCCCCTACAGTATTTTGGTGTAATGGTAAACCATCAGTTATAGCAGCTCCCGCCAACGGTGGTGACACCAAGCGGTGTTCTACTGAATCGTTTCCTCTCCATAAAAAGCGGCTCTATCCACAGGAGACCAGGGCTGGAGTCTGCTGAGTAAGGCGGGGTCAGGTTGAATGCGCTGAATTTGCCCTTCTACTTTAGGACTATCAGGTCGCAGGGATTGTCCGCAAATGAGTAAAAACGACCACTGATAGGTCTTGCCAAGTTCCAGAGTTGGTGCATCAAGGGGCAATTTAAAGCTGACCAAACCTCTCTGGTTAGGAAGTGATACGGTTTTTTGGTAGAAATAATCTTCGGTTTCATCCTTGAGAATAAATACCGCCTCTTGAGCCACTGTCGTCGGGATGTACACGAAAAATGTGGGGCGTTCAGCTACCGTGAAGCCGTGATTTGTGGCTAATTGGAACGGCGTGACTGATGTTCCCAGCTCACTGATGTCATTGGGACATACACCCCCATCCCGTGAGGCTCCCCCGGCTGAATCTTTGGGGGTTCCTTTCCGGTCGGGAACAAAGGTCGCACTCGCTGTTTCAGACAAGGGTATCGTTTCAGCATGTAGTGGTACTGGTAAACTACCAACCAGTAGCAGCTTCAGGAAAAGACCTACTAATAAAAATGCAAGAAGTTGAGGTGTATGTTTCCAAGCCATGATCAAAAACCCTCGTGAAGAAGAATAAGCTGTAGTGCATCACAGGGATTTTCAGCGGCATCCCATAATAGACAAATAAGACTGCTATTATACTCAACTGATGACAATTTGTCTATTTATTTGTGAGTATACCAATTCCCTGGTAGAGCAACTGAAAGATTAGAGAGTACCTACCACCGTGGATGTGTCACCCCATCTAACACTTAGTTTTTATTTGGGAGTGTAGGGTCACACCCCTCATAAGTTTTTAATACTAAGTATCGTATCATAACGTGGAATGAGCCGTACCCATTAACATAAATTCTTTATTTTTGTAAATATGAGGTAATTGGCAACAGGGAACAGGATTTGAGTCAAAGCCAATTTCCGACTAAGACAAAAGGCGCCCAGTAAAAGGGATGCTGATAATTCGGTTGACGTAGGAGAGTAAGTTGAGCCTGACGCAGGGCTTGGGCTTTACTGACTTGAGATTGGGTGAGTTGTCGATAAAATTCAACCATTAACTGAGCCGTCGATTCATCGTTCACTGACCATAAAGTGGCTAGGGTACTACGAGCGCCCGATCGCACAGCTAATCCAGCCAGTCCCAACGCCGCTCGCTTATCCCCTGTCGCCGTTTGACAAGCACTGAGAACCAACAGTTCAATCGGGTTTGTATCCTGTCGCTGTCTGACTTGCAGGAGTTGATCTAAATCTTTCACCTTGATGCGACTATTCCAAGTGAGCAGAAATGTGTTATCGGCTTTGGAGCTAAACTGTCCGTGAGTCGCTAGATGAACCACGGGAAAGGGAGTCGTCTCAATTTGCTCTTGCAGAGTCTCATGGGTAAACTGTTGATTCAAAAACACCTTAGCCGGAAGTTGGGCGGCGATGTTTTCCACTTCCAACTCCACGGCGGGGAGAGCCGGAAAACCGTCCCGTGCCTCGGTGAGTCCAGCGGTTAAGGCTTTCAGTTGTTGGGGAAGAAGCGATCGCGGCTCGATCAGTTGTAATCCTGCCGATAGCGCAACATTATAGTTCTCAATCAGATACTGCTGTCCATCGTGGAGCGCCGCCATGGGCAAATTTCGCAAAGCACCATCCAGAACAAAGACAAGGGTTTTAATCTCATTCTCTCTTAACTCCGGTTCAATCGGTCGAATCAACCAGTCATAAAGCTGCTGGGAAAGGCGTAACCGTTCTTTGTTTGACCAAGCTGGATTTAAGGCTTGAATTAACTGCTCAATAGTACTATCGATTTGAGTTTGAGCTAAATCGGTTTGAAAATAGCGCAGGGGTTTTCCGGGTAGGGAGACGATAACCGCAAAATGATTCGGCAAAATAATTGGGTAAATGACGGAAGCCTGGGGATCAATCTGGTCAATCGATTGACGTTGAACTTGCCAACAGGCTTCCCGAAAGAAATTCTCCAATTCCGCCAATCTCAGGGATTCAATGGTTTCACGGGCGACTTTGAGCTGCTCTGGTGTGGGCTGATTACTTAACAGCAATTCCACCAAATTGCGATAAATGGGTTCAACGGTTTCTCGAAAGGAAAATTGCACATCAGGATTAATCGCCACCAAATCACGGCGTAAGGATTGCAGGGTATGAACCGCTTCCCGATTTGCCGCGATCGCACCTGTCAGATTCCCTTGGTGTTGGAGTATCTGACTCAATTGCCATTGCCAACGGTAGGCGATTTCAGTGGCTTGTATTCCTTGCGCCAAACTTAACGCCTCTTCGGTTAACTCTCGCGCCTCTAACCACTGCTGTGTCTGCATATAGAGATGTCCCAATTGACCCAAGGCGTAAGATTCAGATCTCTTATCATTAAGCTGTCTGGCTTGGTGAATCGCTCTAGCTAACAATTGTGCGATCGCGCGGGGAAACCCTTCAGAACTTTCGAGGGCATGGTTTTGAGTGTGTAGGGGCGGGTTTAGGGACTTTCTGTTAGCTCTTGATGGTAAGGTTTTGACAAAACCCGCCCTGACTAAGTGTTGAGATAACTCCCCCATCTCCCTCTGCTCCCCTGCACCTCTGCTCCCCATTTTCATCAAACTCTCAGCGAAATTCACTTGAGCATAAACCGCCGCCCGATTTAGGGGTAAGTTGGATAATTGAGCGTAAATTTGGGGGACTAAGGTTTGAGCGTCTGTCCAATTTTGAGTTTCAATCAGCAGGCTGAGTTGGTTGAGTTGGGCTTCAACTTGAGTCAGAGGGCTGATTGCTATCGAGGCGGCTTGTTGATAATAGGCGATCGCATCTTCAAATTCCTGTAACGCTCTCGCCGTATTTCCCAGGCTAAATAGCGTTGAACTTTGCTCAGCGACTGCATCGAAGCGCTGAGTTATTGCCAAACTTTGTTGCAAAACCTGTTGCGATTCCTCTAAATTACCCACCACTTGCAACGCAACGCCCAGACTGCGTAATCCGGCGGCTTTGAGTAAGGAATCCGGTTGAGTTTGGAGTTGGGTTTCCATTCGCTCTAAGGTAATTTGCGATCGCCGATAGAGTCCCAACGCTTGTAGAACTTGCGCTTGGTTAATTTGGCTTCCGAATACTCCTGTTTGATCCCCTGCGTCTTGATACGCCTGTTCTGCTTGTTTCCAGGTTTCTAAAGCCGCTTCCATTTGTCCTTGGGCATAATGGAGACTAGCTTGAGTATTCAGGAGTTGGGCGAGAAGGCGTTGATGATTGCGAGTGGGTTTGAGGCGGTTAGCGACTAGATTTAGGCTTTGGGTAATCGCTTGTTCTGCCTCTTGCCATTGTCCCAACTCTTGATAGGCTAAAGAAAGATAACTTAAGCTCAGGGCATGGTGGATGCGATCGCCTTGAGCTTGATACGCTTGCATCGCCTGTTGCCAAACCCTAATCGCTTGCCAAAAGCGTCCAGCCGCGTAGAGGGCTTTACCTTGTTCGAGTTGAGTTAAAGCCTTGTCATCCTCCTGAACTGAGTTTATATCCTGTTCCCTGTTAAGAGTTCCCTGTTCCCGACTCAAGACTTGAATCTGAGTTGATCCCGTAAGCGGTATCGGCGGATGCTGTGCTGGGGTGGGAAAAACCCAGGTGATCAGGAACAATGTGAGTAATCCTAACCCGATACAGCGACTGATCGCCTTGAGGCGTAAGGAGAATATCGCTATTTTTTGAGTTCGCGATCGCCTTACAGCCATTTTCAGTCTGATGCGGGGTAAAAAAGTCATGAGGGAAAGTATGAAACAATGACTTATGAATAAGGGCGGATTTAGTATTAGAGGTTAAACCCGCCCCTACAAACATCTATGCGGGTAATGTGCAAATTAAATAGGATGGGCTGTAGTGCAGCACGGGGCGTCAAAACCTTTGGCAGTAACCAGTATAATGCCTTCTATGGGGTCTGCCAGTATTCGCCTACAGGTAATGTGACTGGGCAGTTTGCTGATGACGTTTCGGCGCGGTAATTATCCGGGTCTAGTCTGAGCAAGAGTTTTCCCTATTCCCTAGCAGATTTCCTCTAGCAGATCCCCGACTGCTTGACGAAATCGGGGATCTAATTAGGTGTAGGGGTGTAGGTGGATTTATTGGTGGGAACGGGAGTTGCGATCGCGCGTTTTCAATCTTTTTTGTACAGCTTGGGTTTTGAGTATCAGTTCAATTCCCTGAGTGATCATCCCTGGGATAACATCTAGTACGGGTTGACCTGAGAGTACATCAAGATTGCCATTCACCACAATGAGTGTAGCTTGCGCGACGAAGGCTAAAGCGATGATTTTTCGCCAAACAGTGTTCTTAGCGTCCGGTTGCGGCTGATGATGGGCTTGTTTTCTGTAATTCATTGAATTCACCTCGGTTTGGGGTTACAAGGTGAATTGTTTTTTTGGGTTGCTCCCCACGCACGTCCCCAAGCAGTCGCTAGAATCTTTGTATAATAAGAGTTTGCCGCTTGGGGAACTTCCCTGTTTGAGGAATTAGAATTTTTTAACTATTTCTTTATATTTGACGGATGCCAAGAAATATTCGTTGGGACGAATCAGTTAAGGAAAATACGCTGAACCTGGTAGAAGCATTGTTGGATCAGGCGAATTGCAACTCCGACGACTTGGAACTCCAAGCAGCAGTTCAGGTTGAGTAGGTGACACACAACAAGCTACGAGTGACGGGAAAAGAGAAGCGCAAAACAGGGAAAAGAGAGCGAATCGTTGAAGTTGGGACTCGCAAGGAACACTTAATCAAGCTGCTGGAAAAGGCTGGCAAAGACTTAAAACTTCCCAAGCAAAAAGAAGAATCTGGCAGCAGTCTACAAGAGAGGAAATTGGCAGAGATTCAGACTGCACTCGACTGCTTGAAAGAGTTGGAAATAAGAGAACCGAAGAAAGCCGCCAATAATAAAGGCTATTGGAAATTTACGCTGACGCTAAAGCATCAGACGGCGACAACGGAAGAGAATCTTGAGGTGGTTAAGCAGAAGTGGAAGGAACACCCAAAGACAAAATCTCTAGCAACTTCCTCGACAACACCAATACCGGAAACAGAGACAAGCATCGACTGGCAGAATATCTGCCGCACTAAGTTGGAAAAGCAGAAGCAACTAACGAGTAATCGATTGATGCGTGCGGATGAGATGTTATTTGATATCAATCAGATTGGCGTGGATTTGGCATTAGTCGAACGCAAGAAACCAGACAATCGGAGTGGAGATGATAATCCTCAACAATCCCAATCGTACAAGCCAGACTATGAGGAAACTGAAAAACTTGAGTACAAGGATTTTCTTACCAAAGTCCTGAAATCAGAGCCAAGTAAGAACATTGCAATCATTGGTGAACCGGGCGCAGGAAAAACCACGCTTTTACAGAGGATTGCTTTCTGGATATTGGAGAACACGAATAGTTTGCCGATTTGGATACCACTGGGAATTTTGCCGACGGCGGCGCCAACGTTAAAAGACTATCTGCTGCATCATTGGCTAGAAGATGCCATTGTGAGGGTCACGCCGAAAATTAAGACTGAGTTTGAAGAACTGTTGAAGGCTGGTAGGGTGTGGCTGTTGCTGGATGGGGTGGATGAAATGGTTGCCAATTTTGGGAATCCGTTGTCATTTATTAATAATTGGATACCCGGTTGGTGTCAACACTTGTCGGTGATGCTGACGTGTCGGTTAAATGTTTGGGAAGCCAATCCTCATGCTCTAAACAACTTTAAAACCTATCGCACGTTGGAGTTTAGCCCAGAGAAAGTAGAGGAATTTATCCAGGCTTGTTTTCAAAACCGTAGGGGCGCACCGACGTGCGCCCAGGAATTGGGTATTCAGTTGCAGCAGGCGCTAAACCAACCGGGAAAAGAGCGAATTAAGGATTTAGTAAAAAATCCCCTGCGATTAACGCTGTTGTGTTCAACTTGGCATTTGCGAGAGGGCAAGTTACCGGATACTAAGGCTGAACTCTACCAGCAGTTTGTCGAGGAAGTGTACAAGTGGAAAAAAGATGAGTTTCCCACAACACCTGAACAGAGAGAGCAACTCAACGCCAAGCTAAAAGAGTTGGCGCTAGAAGCAATTGACAAGGAAGAAAACCGATTTTGTTTGCGCCATAAGTTTGTCGAGAGTATATTGGGCGATCGCGAGGGTTCTATGTTTAAATTGGCGCTCAATATCGGCTGGCAGAATCAAGTAGGTGTAGATGCCAAAAATCCAAATCCTAATCAACCTGTTTATGCTTTCTTTCATCCCACGTTTCAGGAATATTTTGCAGCGCTGGCGGTTGATGATTGGGACTTTTTCCTACCTCGCGCCCACGATAACTGTAATCCCAAGCCAGTCTCAGATAGATACCGCATTTTTGAACCGCAGTGGAAAGAGGTATTTTTGCTGTGGCTGGGGCGTTATGAACTTACACATGAACAGAAGAATGAGTTTATCAAAGCTTTAGTAGAATTTGAGGATGGCTGTGGCAAGTTTTATCATTATCGATCCTATTTTAGGGCAGCTTTGGGAATTATTGAGTTTAAAGAATGTAGTTTTATAAATAAAATTATTGTACAAGTGTGCAAGCACATTTGTGAATATTACGACAAGAAAAAGCAGGAAAAAATTATAATTACTAATTCCCTTAAAAATGAGATACAAGCATTGTTACTGAAGATGGATCGTGGAAAAGTCATTGATACGCTCACTCAACTATACTACACTGATCAGGATGCTAATTCCTGTCATAAAACTGCTTTAATGTTCTGGGAAATAGAACCGTCTCACCCTGATGTCTATACTCTTTTAAGTGATTCTCTGAGTAATTTAATAAACAACTATTCTCTGAGTAATTTAATAAGTAATTATAGGGATTTTCCAGTAGAGAAAACTACTGAAATACTAGCAACAAAAAATGATCATTTTATTCAACTAAGTAAATCGTTCAAAAGACTTGTTCAATCTGATGCTAACGCAGTTGGTGTAATTATTGGAGTATTTCTTGGAGCTTATCGTTTTCAGACGGGTCAGTTGAGTCAACTTGAATTTGAATCTGCAGTAGTGCTTAATGGTATAATAAAAACCTTGATTGAAACCCCAGGCATTTTGGTTTCTTTCTTAGAGTTGTATCAGAGTTTTTATTTAGATATATTGCCTCTTTACTACGATAAACAAAATAAACAAGAAATTCGTCAGCAAACTTTACAAATTAAGGGGATACTTGCTTCTGTTAACTGGCTATGTACTGAATCAGGGAGTATAGTACGGTCTAAGTTATGGAGTAAACTAAGACAATCTAATCCACAACCCAAAACTGGTAAAATATACTGGTTGGTTGGATTCGATCATAATAGTATTTATAGCTTCAGAAAAAAAATCATTAACTTCATTACCAAAATATGCATCGAAAGCCCTGACATTATCGTTGATTTTTTGGATTGCATAAGTAATTATTTTTATGAGTTTAACTGTTTAAAAAAAACTTATATTGTACAAGATGCTGAGTATACTCCAGATAAGATCGCTGCCTTAATAAGGCTGCTGCACAGTTGCAAAAATAAATTTAGTCTTTGGTTGGTGGCTTATCTATTGTGGAAAATTGACTCTAAAAACCCAGATTTAATTGCTGCATTAACGAAACTATTACATACCTGTAAAGAGAAATCTATCCATTGGCAAGCTGCTATTTTATTGTTGCAAATTGATAAATCCAATCTCAAAGCGATTACGACCCTTACTGATTGCTTGCACAACTGTAAAAATGAATCTATCTTGAGGCAAGCAGTTGAGATTTTAGCTGAAATTGGTACAAGCAACTCAGATACAATTACCGCACTGATACAACTGCTAGATACCCATGCCGATGGAGAAATCGGTATAAAGGTGGCTATTAGTCTAATGAAAATTGGCAAATCTAACCTAAATGCGATCACAGCTTTGACCAAACTGCTACATACTTCTGCAAATGAGAAAACTTGTAAGCTAACTACTGATATATTGAAAGAAATTGACCCAGGCAACTTAGATGCTGTAGCTACTCTAACTCAACTGCTGAAAAGTCAGGATAAGTCTATCCGTATAAAAGCTGCTGATAACTTGTGGGAAATTAACAAAGGTAACCCAGATGCGAGTGCTACCCTGATGGACTTGCTGCATACCTGTCAAGATCAAAATACCTTTAAGCAAGTCATTCTCAGCTTACAAGAGAAAATTGGCAAATCCCACCCCGATGTTATCACCGCCTTAACCAAACGGTTATCTAACTGTGAGAATGAGTCTATCCGTATAGAAGCTGCTGATAACTTGTGGGAAATGGACAAGGGTAACCCAGATGCGAGTGCTACCCTGATGGACTTGCTGCATACCTGTCAAGATCGAAATACCTTTAAGCAAGCTATTCTTAGCTTAGGGACTTGCGGCTTAATAGTGTACCAATCAAGCTTTGCTGAATTGGTGAATGCAGGTTTCCTCACTGATACTTTATTTTCTGGTACTTTATTTTTACGCAGCTCCCTACAACAGAAAATTGGCAAATCCCACCCTGATGTTATCACCGCCTTAACCAAACGGTTATCTAACTGTGAGAATGAGTCTATTCGTCTAGAAGCTGCTGATAACTTGTGGGCAATGGACAAGGGTAACCCAGATGCAAGTGCTACCCTAATTGCTCTTATGGAAACCAGTAAAGACAAGAGCATTCGGGAAAATTTGGTTCGGAGATTAAAGAAATTTGCTCAACCTTTTCTCATGGCTCAAGTTGTCACTAGATTGAGGAGTTGTTTAGCCGATAAAGTTAAAGAAAATGACTTTAAGCACTATGAGGCTTGCTACGATATCATCTGGCACTGTGCCGAAAACATGAGCTATTCAGAGTTTTATCAAGCTTGGCATCAGCAAGAAGAAGTAGAGAAGACAACGACCCCCGACAGCCAAAACCTCAACCAAGCTGACTTACCCCAAAGCCTTCAAAGTGCCATTACCAACGACCCCCAACTAAGCCAAATTATCCACCTAATTTACATCGACAGTAGCCAATTCATCGAACCCGATAACCCCGCTGAAATATACGACCAGATGCTTGACCAGAACTGCCCAGAGTACGATCCAGTACCCGAAATAATGTCAGCACTCAAGCTATATTGGAACTCCCTCAAGCGCAACAGCAATAAACGCCCCTTTTTAGTCTTTTACTCATCATCTACCCATCCCTATAACCAGGCATTTCTCACAGCTTTGAGCAAATTCGGGCGTGAAGTTTGTCTGATCACAGAGCAACCTATTGACCACATTCCCTTAAAATACTTCACACCAAGCCAGTCAATCAAAGACATCCTGGAATGGATACGCACAAACTAGTGGGCTGACACAACTAAAATGGTGGTATAGATTGTAGGTTGGGTTGAGGAACTAAGCCCAACAAAAGATAGGGCTAAAGCCCTTACTACGAACCCAAGCTAATCTATCAAATAAGGTGTGCCACGCCACTAGAATTAATCCAGATGTACCAATTAATCTCCATTCTTTCAGGTAAACCAGACTATGAAACTCGCTAACGTATCAACAGACACGCTCGAAAAAATTAAGTCCGTGCGCTGGGACAGAATTATTGAAAAACATGAAGGTCCCGAAAATTGGGAATCGGTTCTCAGATATTACGAACCCGAATTTATGGAAATTGAGGGGCGTTGGGTACTTCTGCCTATCGAACGAGAGCATCATGCTAATATCACGATTATTCGTTCTATTTGGAGTGCGGATGGTAATTCGCTGACGCTGTTTCTCAAGGATACCACCTATGATGATGACCCATTTTTCTCCGGCTATATGGCTGTTTGCGATAAGCTCAAAGATGAAGATTTCTTTTTGGCAATTTTATATCACGAATGGTTTATGATTGAACGAACAGATATTTTTGAGGGATTTTCCAGCTTAAATTTAACTGATTAATCAAATCTGGAGACAGTGAAAGCCAACCATTAAAACCTGTATCTATGATTGCATTTTGAGTATAACTTTTGTCGTTAACATCATAAATTGAAAGGGGAATAATGGGTTCAAAGTCTGCATTGACACGTCCTGTAATCATGCTGTTCTTTTCCCACGTTCACCGAACCGACGCACATAGCGCGAACCAATGCGGACTATCCAGATTTGAGCATTTGGATGACGCGCTTCCAAGCGATCGCAAGCCGTTATTTCACTGGAATCAACCTCAAAATCTCCTGTTTCCAGATCAATTGCCACAATCTTGCCGTGATTCCCGGCTTCGACTTGAGGACGTACCTGAGTTTCGTAGATTTCGTCACCACGTCGAGCAAATTCTTCTTTGCTGTATCGGGGTTGTCGGACTACCATTGGCATGATCTTGTTTCAGCTTGATGCCTCTAGTTTAGCTTAGATGATAACCCGATAGAAATAAGTCCAGATAAGTGAGAATTAGCTGATGGTTCCCCTTCTCCCATGAAACAAAAGCTCCCGCATCCTCTGTCCTCCCCGCATAGAAAAAAGCGAAGCATCCGCTGGCTTCCCCCATGGAACAAAAAGCGAAGCATCCGCTGGTCTCCCCCTTTTTAAGGGGGACGGAAGGGGGATCGAAAAGGGGGACGGGAGGGGGATCTACAAGGTGGACGGAAGGGGGATCTGGAGGGGGAAACAAGAGGGATGGCAAAGGGGTTAAAAGATGAGGGTGAAGCGGCTTCCGTCAGTTTGTTTTTGTAGCCAGGATTATGGTTGTTAGTCGGGGCGGGTTTAGTTACATCAGGGTGACAACAAAGGTTAGTGGTTAAACCCGCCCCTACAAAAGGGTTGGTTTAGTGACATTAATGTGACAAAAAATGTTATATCAAATCCGAGTTAGCCACCCCTGTTATAACCCAGTCCG
>NZ_JAVJUO010000112.1:0-46377 GCF_040220555.1 Coleofasciculus sp. C1-SOL-03 | reverse complement strand
AAAATGGTGCGTTACGCCTTCGCTAACGTACTGGACTGACACAGCTAAAATTGTGCAATAGATTTTACGGTTAGAATGGGCGCACGCCGTGCGCCCCTACAATTCTAATTCACCATTTTAGGTGGGTCAGCCCACTACTGGACTGACACAGCTAAAATTGTGGAATAGATTTGACGTTTAAACCGGGCGCAAGCCTTGCGCCCCTACAATTCTAATCCACCAAATAAGGTGTGTCACGCCACTACAAATGTGGATGATTGGAGCATTTATCAACAGCCGTAACCCATCAAATCTGTGAAAAACGGTGCGTTACGCTTCGCTAACGCACCCTACAAATTTGAGTGATTGGATCATTTATCAACAGTCTTCTTCGGCTTCCGGTTCACAAATCGGGACTGAATCCTCATCCGTGGGTTTAGGTGAGGGTTGACTAGGTTCTTTTGTTTCCGATTTGGAGTTTTCGGGATTGGACGGTTCTGATGACGGTGGGTTTTCCTGATTCGTATCCTCTTGATTTCTACGCTGAGTGGCTTTGCGAACTAATTTATTTAACTCTTGACGCCAATAGCGTTGTTCTGGAAAATCGCTGTCTGCGGCATAAATGATCACATCAACATAGCGCCCTTCATTATAGGCTTGCTGAATTCTATCAAATTTAGCTTTCGCTTCTGACCATTCTTGTTGCATGGTCTCAATTTGCTGTTGAGCATCCTCAAACGCCTGACTATCGGGAACAACGGATTGAGCTAATGCGATCGCTCTGTCTAAATTACCTTTTTGATACTCTTCTGTTGCTTTTGTCAATATCTCTGCCCCATTATCTTTGGGCTGATCAGGGGATTTTTTCGGCGTTGGGGTTGGGGTTGGTTCTGGGCTAGGACTGGGTTTTGACTCCACTGGAGTGGGACTGGGTTGAGTTTCTTTGGGGGTAGGACTTTCAGGTTGTTCCGCAATAGTATCAACAGAGGAACAATCGATATACTGATCAAAAACCCACCCTTGTCGCGGTGAACGAATTTCTACCCAATTCCCTTGCTTGGTTCCCGTTAAGGTTAACTTGGTACCTTTATTAACTGTGCCAACAACCGTGGCGTTGGGGTTTGATCGCACGTTCAAGCCTTGAGCCGTTACTGTACAAGTCCCTCGTGCCATTCCACCGGACAACCCCTGACGAATGCCATACGCCATCCCTGCGGCTGCCATAGCCACAGCTAAACCCACACCAATGATTAATGGGGCGCGGTTCGGTTCAGATGTAGGTTCGGGTTCAGGAGGGGGCGGCGGAGTAGGAGGAGTCGGTCTTCGAGGGGGTGCGGCTGGGGAAACTGCCAGGGTGCCTTGTTGGGAGAGGGGAGTCGATTGGGGTGTTGGTTGAGACGGCGAAACAGGTTGACCGTGAGTAGAGGAGGCAGCGATGAGCGATCGCAC
The DNA here is from genome assembly GCF_040220555.1 of Coleofasciculus sp. C1-SOL-03. NCBI lineage: Bacteria > Bacillati > Cyanobacteriota > Cyanophyceae > Coleofasciculales > Coleofasciculaceae > Coleofasciculus > Coleofasciculus sp. C1-SOL-03. Next base: position 44,949 of record NZ_JAVJUO010000112.1, on the reverse strand, counting down.
GGCTTGTAACGCTTCTCCAGCTGACTGGTAACGATCTTTGAAATGGTAACGCACCATGCGGGTCAAAACATGTTTTAGCCCTGGACTCACAGGGGCAAGATGCTGCCAGATTAGTTCACCTGTATTTAAATCTTCCTGCAATTCAGCAGGCATACGACCCGTAATTGCCTGGATAGCAATAATGCCTAAAGCGTAAATATCGCTAGTGGGACGCGGTTGACCCAAAGCCTGTTCACTGGACATATAACCCGGAGTTCCCACAGCAACCGTATTACTCATCTGCCCTTGAGGATTTGCCAGTTGAGTCCGGATTTGCTTGACCGCCCCAAAGTCTAATAAAACCAGCTTCTTATCTAAATTACGTCGAATTAAGTTATCCGGCTTAATATCCCGGTGAATGACACCGTGATTATGAACAAAGTCTAAAACCTCTAAGAGTTCTTGTAGCAGGTCAACCACTCGCGTCTGCTCCCAAGGTTGACCTGATATTAACTCTTGGCTCAGGGGATGCCCTTCAATATACTCCTGAACCAGATAAAATTCCTGGTCTTCTTCAAAGTAGGCAAGCAGACGCGGGATCTGGTCGTGATTGCCCAGCACCTCTAGGGTTTCCGCTTCGCTGTTGAATAGGCGTCGGGCGGTTTCTAAGAAATTGGGGTCACGATTTGCAGGTTGAAGGTGTTTGACCACACAAATCGGGTTACCGGGACGCCGGGTATCTTGTGCCAGGTAGGTGCGACCAAATCCTCCTGCACCGAGGACTTGGTTGACTTGGTAACGACCATCCAGTAGCTTGCCTAACATAAGTAGTGATGCGCCTCAACGTTCACATGTTAATAGTTACATACAGCGACGGGATATGTGTGCCAGGATTGTGCCAATTTTCAGAGGAGGCAGGTGGCAGGTGGCAGGTGGCAGAAGGCAGGAGGCAGAAGGCAGAAGGCAGAAGGCAGCAACAGTAGTGGCTTGGCAAGGTTAAAACAGTGGTCAAGTATTTTCTCACACCCTTATGAGAGTAGCAATCCAGAAAAATTTTACCCACAACTTTAAGCTTGCCAGCCCAGTAGGGTGGGCATTGCCCACCAGCCTTAATGAGCGTGACATTCATTCTAACCGTTGTAGCAACAGCTATATATCTATGCATTGAATACATAATCCTTACTCTCCGATGAGTTAAAGATTCTTATCATGAAACAGTAGCCGCCTAGATATGGGGGATAGCCGCGAATTAATATGAACACTGTCGATTATCTCCGGATTAGCCTAATTGACCGCTGTAACTTCCGCTGTCACTACTGTATGCCGGAAGGGTCAGAACTTGACTATATCCTGCAACAGGAACTCCTCACCCATGAGGAACTGCTGAGGCTATTGAAAGAAGTTTTTATCCCGGTAGGGTTTAAAAAGTTTCGCCTGACAGGTGGGGAACCGCTACTGCGTCCAGGGGTAGTGGACTTGGTCAGAGAAATTGCCGCCCTGGATCAAACTGAAGATTTAGCGATGACGACGAATGCCTTTTTACTCGCAGGCATGGCACAAGACTTGTATGATGCGGGATTACGGCGGATTAATATTAGCTTGGATTCTCTCAATCCTGACACCTTTGACCAAATTATCGGGAATCGGGGGCGATCGCGCTGGCAACAAACCTGGGATGGAATTCAGGCGGCACATCGGGTGGGGTTTGATCCCTTGAAGTTGAATATCGTCGTGATTCCAGGGGTGAATGATGCAGAAGTGCTGGATTTAGCTGCCCTTACCCTGGATCGCCAGTGGCACATTCGCTTTATTGAATTTATGCCGATTGGCAATCCTGAATTATTCAATAATCGCGCCTGGATTCCTTCTGAGGAACTCCGCCAGCAAATCCGCGATCGCTGGGGGTTAGTTGAGTCGAATGTGCGCGGGAATGGACCGGCTGATGTATTCCAGATTCCCCATGCCTTGGGGACTCTCGGCTTTATCAGTCAGATGTCCGAATGTTTTTGCGATCGCTGTAACCGGATGCGCCTCTCCGCCGATGGCTGGTTGCGTCCCTGTTTACTCAATGAAACGGGTCAGATTGACTTAAAAAGCGCTCTCCGTAGCGGCGTTGATCTTGCCGAATTAAGAGCGCGAGTGCAGCAGTTACTCGCGATTAAACCAGATATCAACTTTAAACAGCGAGAGTCTGGTACTGATGGTTACTACACTCGCACCATGTCCCAAATTGGTGGATAGTCATTTGTCATTCGTCCTTTGTCCTTTGTTTTTTCCAAATACTCAATAGGACAAAAGTTGTTTGACTCTAAGCAGTGATTCAATGACGAATAACCTATAACCAATGACTAATGACCAATCTACGCTTTCCGTGAATAGAACTCAACCACCAGCAGTTCGTTGATTTGCAGGGCAACCCACTCACGCTCAATCACGCCATTGACCTTTCCGGTGAGTGTTTTCTTATCAAACTCTAAATGGCTGGGTAGATTGGCTAATCCGGGGTATTCCAGATTTTGTTCCACCAAACGCCGAGAGCGATCCTGATCTTTAACCCCAATCACATCACCGGGACGGCACTGGTAACTAGCGATATTTACTTCTCGACCATTGACCATCACATGACCATGATTTACCAGTTGACGCGCACCCGGAATCGTACCTGCCATGCCTAACCGAAACACGGTGTTATCCAATCGCATTTCTAGCAGTTCTAGCAAGGCTTGACCCGTGGAACCCGTTGCCCGACGTGCTTTGCGAACATAGCGAAGCAATTGCTTTTCGGTGACTCCGTAGTTGTAGCGGAGTTTCTGTTTTTCTTCTAGCCGAATCGCATATTCTGACCGCTTCCGGCGAGCTTGACCATGTTGACCGGGCGGATATGAACGACGGGCGGATTTGCGAGTCAAACCGGGCAGATCGCCTAGACGACGGACAACCCGCAGACGCGGACCTCGATATCGCGACATATAACTTCCTTGTGTACCTGACTAATTTTTTACCCAAATACTTTATAGTACAACTGACATAAGACGAATGACAAATGACGCATGACAAAGGACAAAGGACTATCCCCATACTCGATGCCTTACAAGCCTGTGCTGGACGCCCCCACGCGCCATTCTATGCCCCGGGTCACAAACGGGGAAAGGGTCTATCGGATCGACTGGCAAACCTCTGGGGAAAATCAGTCTTTGAGCATGATCTCCCCGAATTACCAGATTTTGATAACTTATTTGCTCCTTCCGGAGGGATTCAGGAAGCGCAGGAGTTAGCGGCGGCGGCATTTGGTGCGGATAAAACCTGGTTTCTGGTGAATGGCTCAACCTGTGGCGTAATCGCGGCAATTGTAGCCACTTGCGGTATGGGAGATAAGATCATTTTGCCTCGCAATAGTCATCAATCCGCGATCGCCGGTTTGGTTCTTTCCGGTGCAAGTCCGATTTTTATTACTCCAGACTATGACCCATCTGGTGATTTGGCGCACAGTATTACTCCAGACGCCGTTAGCCAAGCCCTCAAGCAACATCCGGATGCTAAGGCAGTGATGCTACTGTATCCGACCTATCATGGCGTGTGTGGGGATATTCAGGCGATCGCCCAACGGGTACATGACTATAATATTCCGTTACTGGTTGATGAAGCCCACGGAGCGCACCTTCGGTTTCATCCTGATTTGCCTGCCAGCGCCATGTCAGCGGGGGCGGATTTAAGCATACAGTCCACCCATAAAGTTTTGGCAGCGATGACCCAAGCCTCAATGCTGCACATTCAAGGTCATCGCCTTGATCCGGAACGATTGAGTCAAGCCTTACAACTTGTCCAATCCACCAGTCCCAGCGCCCTCCTCTTAGCCTCTCTGGACGCCGCCCGACAACAAATGATGTTGTATGGGGAAATGCTGATTAGCCGCACTCTAGGACTGGCTGAGGCGGCGAGAGAACAGATTCAGCACATTCGGGGAGTATCAGTGTTAAATGCGACAAACACTCCCGGCTGTTTGATTCTAGATCCCACTCGGCTGACGGTGAATGTGACAGGATTAGGATTAACTGGGTTTGCAGCCGATGACATTTTCTGTGATCAGTTGGGTGTCATTCCTGAGTTGCCAACATTCCAACATCTAACGTTTATCCTGAGTTTAGGAAACACGGCAGAGGATATTCAGCAGCTAGTCCAAGCCTTTGCCCATTTGAACCAGCCCGATTCTCGTCCTGATACTTTCCCTAGGCAGAATTTATGCCAACCGGAGATGACGCCAGGGTTAATCCAGGAACCGTCAATGTCCCCTCGTGACGCCTTTTTTGCCTCGAAAGCACAATTACCTTTAGACCAAAGCGTCGGTCATATTAGTGCTGAATGGGTTTGTCCCTATCCGCCGGGGATTCCCGTTTTAATGCCGGGAGAAGCGATCGCATCGACTACGGTGGAATACCTGCGACAAGTTCAGCAGTTTGGCGGCTATATTACTGGGTGTAGCGATCCTGGCTTAGATTGTGTCAACGTTGTCAAAAGTAAGGACTAATGACCTAAGGACGAACAGAATGTCTTCTCCCCTGTGGCACTATACCACTCCCGGTATTCCCGATGATTTATTTGAGCGCTTGCCCGGTATTCCCCTCAGTAAGCGAGAAGTACGGTTACTGATTATTTCCGCATTGCGCCTAGAACCCCATTCTTTGCTCTGGGATATCGGTGCCGGGACAGGTACGATTGCTGTAGAAACCGGATTACTCTCGCCTCACGGTAAAATTGTGGCGGTAGAACGGGATGATGAGGTAGCGAACCTGATTCAACGCAACTGCGATCGCTTCGGTGTAGAGAATGTTGAAGTTATCGAAGGATCGGCACCAGAATGTCTCCCGAATCTACCAGGAAAACCCCATAGAGCCTGTATTGAGGGAGGACGCCCGATTAAAGAAATTCTGAAGGAAGTCTGGCATTACTTAGAACCCCAAGGTCGCATTGTTGCCACAGCGACTAATTTAGAGAGTCTTTATACCCTATCCGAAGGATTGGCTGAATTACAAGCCCGTAACATTGAGGTGGTGCAATCCTCAATCAATCGCTTGGAAACCCGAGGCACTCATCAAATATTCGCAGCGGTTAATCCCATGTTTATTCTCAGTGGGGAGAAGATTGACTAACGGCGAATGCTACCAGATTGTTAACCTTTATGTAATAGTTTCATCCAGACAGTTAATTCGGACTGTCTTGTGTCAACCAAAGTTCTATGCCCTGGTCTCGGATTTTTAGTGGAATTGTAGCGATTACCCTAGCGATGGGGATGATTGTGGCTGGAGGATGGTATTTTACCCTCGGTCTCTGTGTCATCGTCTATTTGGGTCAATTGGAATATTTTCAACTGGTTCAGGCAAAAGGAATTGCGCCTGCGGCGAAAACGACGTTAGTTGTGAGTCAACTTTTATTGGTGACAGCCGCCCTTAACTCTAACTTGACAGATGCCGCCTTTCCCATCGCCGGAACCCTGATTTGTTTTTATCTGCTCTTTCAACCCAAAATGGCAACGATTGCGGATATCGCGGCTTCGATTTTGGGATTACTCTATGGCGGTTATCTGCCTAGCTACTGGATACGATTGCGTGTTGGCTTAGATGGAGGGGTTTCATTGCCCTCGAATGCTACCGCTAGCCTCAATAGTTTCTCATTTCACGGTTCTTGGCTTCAGCCTTGGACTAACTTAACGGTTCTGTCTCAAGGCTTAACCGTGACTCTACTGGCGTTTGCCTGTATTTGGGCAGCCGATATTGGGGCGTATAGTTTTGGCAAGTTTTTTGGTCGCACTCCCTTGTCCAATATTAGTCCGAAAAAGACAGTAGAAGGGGCAATTTTTGGAATTTGCGGGAGTGGGGCGGTAGCGATGCTGGGGGCTTGGTATCTGCAATGGTCAACCTGGCAACTGAGTGGATTTGTTTTTGGTACCTTAATTGGGGTGGCTAGCCTGTTGGGAGACTTAACCGAGTCCATGATGAAACGAGATGCTGGTGTCAAAGATTCAGGACAATTAATTCCGGGTCACGGGGGTATTTTAGACCGCACCGATAGCTACGTTTTTACTGCTCCCTTAGTGTACTATTTCATTACCCTGTTGCTGCCTCTTTTACCCCCTTTTGGTTAGGGGTTGTTGAATAAGTGCTGTGGTGAGGGTAGGGAACAGGGAACAGGGAACAGGACACAGCGTCCCCCCAGTAATTTGACCCTTGGGCGGGTTTTGTTGATACGTTATCAGCTAAGGAGCTGACCCTAGTAACTCGTACCCGCCCCAATACCAGAAAATGAATTAATTCGGCAATCAGTTATCCTCGGAAACTTGATCAAGTTGGCTGAGAGTATAATGGGCAATTGCTAAACTTAAGCGCACCTGCTCAATGGGGGATAATTGAGACCATGCGACTGAGCCAACAGTGCCAAAGTCTTGATCGCCCCGCATGGCGTAAGCCCATGGACGGGCAAACACAAATAAATCATCTTCACTCCAGTTCGGCAATAATGGTTTAACACATAAAACCAGCTGATCGGCAAGGGATATATCCATGGATAACGCCTGTTGAGCTTGGGTGGCGATCGCGTCCAACCAAGACACCGGAACGCCAGAAAATCGCTCAGCTAGCGATCGCTTTAGAGCCGAACCCGAGGAATCTTCAAACTCTATGGATCTCCAGCACTGGTGCAAGCGATCAAATAGGGTTTGTGATCCTGAGGTAATTTCTGCCTCTGTTTGACAAGCATCCAGAGAAAATCCCGCTTCCAGATCTGCCAAATAGTCTTGGGCTTCAGGGTCAGCGGGATTCCAGGGATAACAATCGTCGTCGGGTTGCCAGAGTGCTTCTAGGAGTTCTCCTTGGGCTTGACTCAAAGCATCCTGATAATTTTGGTATGGTTTATGTTGACTGGTCATAATACCCCTTATGTGAGCTTCGGTGTAGATGAAAATTGATAGGAATAGCTACATCAGCACTCTAGAAGGTTCCGTAATCGTTTCAAAAATAAAGGTTGATGCCAAGAATTGGCAAAACTCTAGAACCGTTGAATTGACCTGTGTGCCTCTCGACTCGAGTGCCTCGGATTCTAAGATTTGTTAAGTTTTCGGATTAAATGTTTTCAATAATAAACTCCAGGGTTTGACTGTGAGTACTGCCAAATTTTAGCTGGCTACCCGACTCCAATGGCACTTCCTGATGGTGGATTTTCTTCCACCCATCTGCTCGTAAAATATGAGTGCCGTTGCGAGAAAAATCACGCAGGAAGTAAGTCGGGATTTGTCCGGGATGAGTGAAGGTATCGCGACAGATAATTTCTGCATGTTTATAGCTCACCCACATTTCTTCATCCAAAACCAAATCATTCTCCTGCCCGCGCCCCACCCGCATCAGCGCACCGCGAATTCGCCAAACTTTACCCATCGAGTTTAAGGAGCGTAAGCAAGCGGTGGGCGTTTGTTCGCCATTCCAGTTGCTCGGCATCGGCGGCAGCTCAGTAATCCCTTCGTCTAAGGGAGCAATTAACTGTCCTTGAAACTCCGGATGCATATATAGCACAGGCAACGTCCAAGCGGGTTGGTTGAACTTGTACAGCGTGAGTAATTGTTGTCTGGCAACGGCAACAGCTTGATCAATGGGCATCCGAGTCGCTAGGGCTTGGGCAAGACTTTGGATAAAACTCAAGGCTTCGTGATCCGCGATTGAGTCGCGCATACCTAAAACGGCAGGGACACCATGTTGAATTAACACCTCCGCTAAACTACTCCGGGGGATGGTTTGCCCTTCTACCTGATCCGGTTGAGCGCCCCAGCAGGTATTGAATACCGCTAACGTGACCTGATTCCGAACCAAGACTTGAGCCAATTCCGTACCGTTAATTGGCGCATCCGGACTGAGAAATAATAAACCCCCATCGGGAGCGGGTTCACCATGACCCGCATAAAAAAGGATATTGTAACCTCCCGTGTCTAAGGCGGCAATTAAGTCAGCAGGTGTTGGCTGTAACAACTTTTCCACGAAGCAAGGGACGGCTGTGGGGTTGAACTTTTGACCAGAGTAGAAAACATTTTCCAGAACGGCTGCCTCTTGTTCAAGCTGTAAGCGAGCCGCTGAGTGATCACCTCCGGAACGGTGGACATCTTGTCCAAATACGAGCAAGATATTCAGGGCTTGATCATGGCGGATCAGCGGTTTGAGAGAGTCAACATTACTCGTCGTGCGGCTAAACAGCAGTTGAGTAGACAGAGAAATCGCGGGTTTGCCTGCCATTTCTTGCATAATTTCCCAGGGAAGGGGAATCAAGTCAGGATGTCGAATTTCCAAGCGCACGCGCAGGGATTTATTTTGCCCTCGCGCAATCCCCCGACTTTCAGCCAATGTGGTTTGAATGGAACCCGCAAACAGCCAATTCCACAAGTCTATGCCTAACTGCTGCATCAGCCGTCCCCCGTAGCTAGTCGTCTGTGGTGTAGCGTTTTCGCTTTGGGGCGATAGGGTTGGTGTTGGTGTCGGTGTCAAATCATGAGGCAGGGGCAATAAGGGGGGCAAATTCCCGGTGGAAAACATTTGTTGCCACGCCAACCAAGTCTGAGTCAAACTGGGAGACCACATCGAGTCATGATGAACATAACCCCCCGGATAAGGAGCTTCAATCACCCACACAGCAAAGTTATCTGCCCCAGCCGTTGACAGACGTGCGATCGCTAAACTGAGGCAAGGAGTTTCGATATCAGACATTCAACGCCCAGATATAGAGCAACATGATCAGTTTTCAATAAGTTATAGACCAAATTGGAATTAATCCGACTCGACTTTTGTCCCCTGTCCTCTACGATCCCTATTCTAGGTCTTAGGGTCAGTTCAAACTCAGACAACACAGGAGAGTCGCCAGGAGTTGGGGATTAGCCGAGTTGATCCTTATACAATATGGTACACGGATCACGATGTTGAACACCCACGCGCTTTCAGCCGTGGCTCTGTCAATAGTCTGGTCTAATCGTTGCTCTGATGACTCTGCCTGGGACGTCGCCAAGTAGGATTTTGGAGTAGGGTGTAGGGGAGCGGGATTGACAGATAGCTCGCGATCGCGCCCTGAACTTTGCCGCCACCAATGCCTTTCAAGCTGCCTCCACCTTTGCCGAAGCCGAATTGTATGAATCTCAAAGAATTTATCATTTATCTGGGTCAAAATCCTTCGTTCTCTGATTCCGATTCTAACCTTTTCTGCTGAATCTGAAACCGTTTAAGCCGAGCTTCTAAATCAGCATAAATACCTTTGACTTCTTCTAGATCGCTAGGGAGTAAATGGTTAGACAAAACTTGGAATACCTGTTCTAAATCTACATCGTAATTGAGTAAAAGTAAGAGAATATCATTTTCATAAATACTCACTCGGTCGAACTTACCTTGTCGATAAAGAGAAGGCAACGCATAAAACTTGAGAATAACTAACCCTTCCACATCGACACAACGAATCCGGAGATCGCCAAACTGTCTAACTGTGGCAAATTGCTGACTAATCTGAGCAAACAGTTGATTCTGCGTTAATAAAATATCGACAATTAACTGCTGAAACCTTCCTCTAATAAAATCTTTGTTTTCTTCAGCAATAGCAACCTCAGGTAACGCTTCTAACTCAGAACGGGAGAGAATTAAATCAATATCTTGGGTGTTTCGTCCCTCCACATAACTTAATAATGCTACTCCCCCAACTAACAAATAGTTTATGTTTCGCTCAAACAAAGTATTGAATAAGTTGTCGATTATCTGATCAAAGTTCTCTAAATTAGACATTGGTTGATGCCAGTTTTTTAGGTCGAATAAAATTCCATTTCTGACGATTTCGCTGATTGCTACTGTCATAATATACAAGCATTTTACATTTTATACTATCATGATTAGGACTTACAATTGGGAGCCTGTTAGGGAAAGTCCGTAGGGGTACAATATGTTGTGCAACATGTTCCCTACAAATATGTCGTGTTCCTAGGGAGAACTCAGGGAAGGCGTTAAAGCCTCAGATTCAGGCGGCGTTGCACATATACCCTTTTGTTCTAATGTGGGGTTGAAATTTAATTCAAAATTTGAGCGAATATTGACAACTTTGATCCAACCCCTCTCTCCTGGCTGCACCTGAGGATAAATGTTGCTGCGCCGTTTGGCGTCCGCTAGGCTAGGGGATGCTGGGGTAGAGTCGGCAGACTGTTTAATACCTGTCTGTATCGATTGCGTCTCGGCGTTTTCCGTCTCCGTCGAACACACTCTCAATTTGAGCCAATCCTCTTCCCCGGAATCGGACGATTGACGCAGCACCTGCAAGACAGTCCCTCTGGGAACTAACCGAATAGGTGAGAGATTTTCCTCAGGTGGCTTGAGTCGGAGTAGCAGCGGCATCTCTTGTCCTTCAGAATTAGTAATGGTTGAGCGAGTCACTCGCATCAGCGCCAAGTTCTCCAAAGATGAAACCGTTTCCGGCGTTGGCGTTGGACTAGCTGTTGGCGATGGCGTCACCGATACGGATACGGGGGCATCAGAATTAGCACTCTGCCTAACCAATGCTGGAAGCCAACGCCGGGGCAATAATACGTAAGCCAGTCCTGCACCCACGACCAAAAGAAAAACAATGGCTAACATCAATCCCCAAGGACGCCGTTTGGGTCGGCTCAGTTGTTGAGTTTTCATTGTGGACGGCACAATCGCGGTTGCTGTTGGCGTGTCCGAGGGCGTTTGCGATGGTGTCAGTCCGGGTAAAGATTCTAGCTGAGGCGGGGCAAGTTCTGTCGGTGCTGTTTCTGCTGATGCCATTACCTGACAGTAGACCAGCGCCAGGGTAACATTATCGTGACCATTTTGCCGATTGGCAATTTCGATGAGATGTTCAGCGACAGTTTGGACATCACGCTGTTTGTCTAAAATAGGCAGAATTTCGGTTTGCCAGTATTGTTCCACGCGGTCATGATCACTGAGACCATCGGAACAGAGAAGAAATACACTATCTTCGTCGAGGATAAATCGCTGGGTGGTGGGGTGTAATGTGGTAGACGATGCCATCCCCAACGCCTGGATTAATGAGCCAGAGGTCGGCTGTTGCACAGCAAAACGGTAAAAGGTGTAACCCAATCGCACTTCACGGGAGGCTAGATCATCATCTTGGGTAATTTGATGACACCCGTGGCGCGTCACCCAGTAAACCCGACTGTCTCCGACATGGGTGATATAGATTTCATGGGCGCTGGTTTGAGCCATGACTAGGGTTGTACCCATCCGCTGGCGTTCAGCCCGATGTTCGCTATCATTCTGCTGGCTAATAGCGTCATTCGCGGCACAGGCAGCTTGTTCGAGTTGTAGGGTTATCGTCGTGGGGTTCCAGTGGTCACGATCAAAATTGAGGCGTTCCACTTGCTCTCGCAAAACCTTGATCGCTAACCCGGAAGCAACTTCACCCCCTTCATGTCCACCAATCCCGTCACAGACGATGGCTAAGGCATTGTCCTCAGTTGAGTGAGTCCAGAGTTGTCCAATGGGGGGATAACAAGCATCTTCATTGTGGCGACGCACCGGACCTGCATCCGTACTGGTAAAAATCTGATAATGACGCGATTGCCCTTGCCCACAGTCTTTGATTCCCTGATCAAGCAGTCCCACCAGTTGTTCGGCGTTGCGAATTTTTCCTTGGGTCAATTGATTACAGAGTTGCCCGCAAAATGTTTTGATTACCGAGGATGTGTCTGGTATAAGTTGTGACCAGCACTGACCCAGTTGTTTAAGCGTCGCGGGTTCAGCTATTTGGAGTTGCAGTAGATGCAGAATAGAGCCTTCTGGACGCAGCCAATCGAGATTGACTAAACTGGTTGCCACTCCTTCACGGCTTAAGGGTTGCCACAAGTTGGCGATTTGCCACAACCAGTTGAGTTGACGTATTGCCGATGCCTCTTTCCAGACGTTTCTCAGGGGAGGAAAGAGTTGTGCTTGAAGTTCAGCCACATCAGTTTCCTGAATCGGCGCATCTTCCAATAGCCAGATGTCTGAACCGTGGCGTCCTTCACCCCCTGTCAGTCGCCCGAAAACTTGGGGAATATGTAAGCGATAGGGAGACAGTCTCAAATAGGGCAACAACTCCTCCGGAATGTCTTGAGGGGTATCCGGTGGCGTTGCTGGTTTCGTATCCAGGACAATCCGTTCCTGAACCAACACATAGCGGTTAGCGATTATCGATTCGGGCTGATATGCCTCTATCCCCGATCCCAATACCCACAAATACCGTCTTTGCAAGGGCGTGCGACAGTTTTGACAGAAGGTATTGACAGGGGGATTGGCAGCCTGACAGCGGTAGTTAGGGCAGTGAAGGGTTGCTGCAGGATTGTCCATGGAAACACTCTTGGCTATATCTAGCTAGTGGTAATTTGGTGATTATGGGAGACGTCGTACTGCTGCGATCGCAATGCATATCCAGTATGGGATCACTGAAAGCCAGCCTACTGATTACAAATTCTAGCGTCTGATTTGAGCAGCCGTTCATTCATTTGAGGTACGAATGGTTTCAATAGACTCTGACTCTTGATTGAGTTGGCGATTCGTCAACTCAAGGCTACTGAGCCGGAACAGACGGGGCCACAGCCATAAAAAGTAAAACCACCACACCAAAATCGGTGTAGTCACGAGCAGAGTTATCCAAGGCGTTTTGGCTAAAACCCAACTCCCCGCGATTATGACAGCTCCCGTCAGCAGAATCGACCACGGCTGACACCACCACGGTTTATAATTCCAAGGATTCAAAGGATCTTTGACAGACAACAGTTGCCTCTGGGGAAAACAGTAACTTTATTTATAATACTTTTTTTCGGCACAGTACCAACAGACATGCCCAAGCCAGATTATACCACCTCCGATGATCACTCCTTTGAGGAGCTGAACTCCCCTGCAACTGTTGAAATTAAACAGCTTATGGAGCAAATTGAGAACTCCCATGACCTGTTGTACAAAATGATCAACTTGGAAATGTGGGCATTAGCCGAAACGATGGATGAGTTTATTCCAGGGTTTTGGAGTCGTTTTTTGGAAAATCGCCGTTTAACCCTCAAACAATTCCTACAAAACAATTCTCACTCTAGAAAGAGGTAAATCACCCCATAGATTTTCTAGGATCAAACTAGACAGGCAAAGTACAAGGAGCTTTTTATGAATAAGCCAGAACGCCCAGATACCCATGATACGCTCAATCCCGGTGATAAAGTCTCGCCAGAGGAGCAAACCCTGGAACAAAAATCTGAGAAAGTCGCGGTTGACGCTCCTGATGTTACTGGTGATCACATTGAAGTCCCCACCTACTTTACCGTGAAAGACGAAAACGGCGAAGAAAAAGCCTTACACCATGTTGAGGACGCTGAAGAAATTTCCGATGTGATTCGCCAAGCACGCACCGATGAACAAGGCAATCGCACTTGGCGTTAGAGTGGGACTTAGGAGTCCTGCGACACAACCTGCGGCAATCCCATGCTATAGTTCATTACCCGACACTCCAGGTTGTAACTAATTTCACCCTTTTGCAGGAGCGATCGCATGTAATGCTCTAAATCTGAGCCGATGCGGCGAAGATTGTATTCGGTTAAATCTTCTCCGCTATAGGCTTCTACGAAATCATCAAACTTACGATAGATTTTTTGCAGGGCATCTTCACTCCAATTGAATTCGTTATCCGGGTCAACGTCTAGGGTTAAAACGTTGTTACTCTCCACTAATTCACTATTTTGCACCTCGGCAGCGTAGATGCGAATGTGACGAGTTGTCGATTTAAGCAGCATGGAAACCCTCCTAGTCTGGGCTATATTTTACCTTAATAATTGTAAATCTTTGTAAATACACTGCCCCCATTATTCCTTAAAGCCAGAATATTGGCGTAATATGCCCCATTGGTGTCAACCTGAAGGGGTGACAAGCTCGCTGATAAGATAGGCAGGGTGTGGGGTGTGGGGTGTGGGGGGGAGCGAGCAATTTTGGCTCACTAGGTATTATCTTGTGTCCTAGAGCGCTGGACGGTAAATTATAACAGTCAGTCTTAGCGACATAATCCATAGCTTAACCCAATATGCACGATTCGATGGATGATATCGCCAAACAAGCTCACCAAGGCAGTGTGGCGGCGATAATTCAAATTCTGAATCAACAGTTAGCCGATGATCGCGTCAGAACCCGAGCGGTTTTTGCTGATGGCGTGTTGCACCTGTTGTGTGAAGCACCTGTCGCCGAACCCCTGGAGCGCTCTGTTCTCGTCAACCACATCCAAAAAATCCTGGAAGATATTGCGCCGCGTAACATTCGCCGGGTAAACATCAACAGTCGTATTGTGCAGGAGCAACAACTGCTATGGTTAGAAGAAATCAGCCGTAATCCAGACCATCTTTTATGGTCTCAAGAAATCGTGCTGAGTAAGCCTAACCTGCTTCAGCAATGGATCAAGGCATCCAAATCTCCTAAAGCTGAACCAAAGAAGAAAACTCAGCTTCCCCAGGTATCCTCCCGCAAACTTAAGGAAAACCCTCGTTTCCAGCGCCGTTTTGTCGGTGGTATTAGCGTGCTTGTGCTCCTACTTTTAGCAGGTTGGTTGGTTTACGATCGCTTAATTCCCACGTTAAACGCTAGCACCACTCCTCAAGAACCAACCTCTCCCCCCACACCTGTCTCACCTTCAACAACCACACCCTCAACAACCGCAACACCTTCAGATCCCTTTACCGAAGCGGTTCGGATCGCCATTGAAGCTGATGCTGAGGGGAAAACGGCGAATACAGCCGCTCAGTGGTTAGATATCGCGGCGAGGTGGGAGAAAGCATCAACTCTGATGAGTAGCGTTAACCCGGATCATCCCCGTTATGAAACCGCTAGAGATCGGGTTATCCTTTATCGCCAAAACAGTCAACTGGCTCAACAGCAGGCAAAACAGAGACAATCTCAGTAGGGGTTTGGTGACCAAACCCCTACTCTGTTGGTATATCGTTCGTCAAAACGGGAATACTAAGTACGACCATCTATATTTGACTCAGTTGTACTCGCAGCAACTGTTGCAAAAATCCATCCTTTGACGGATGTCTGGAGACTAATCCGAAAATTAATCCCTAAGCCTTGTAGCACTTGGGGAAAGCAGGTGAAACGTCGGATATGTCTTCACTAAAACTGTTGTCGCCGTTCTCACCTAGGAGCATAGAGGTTTAACTCATGCATTATCCGCGTTTATCCAGTCCATTGGGACAACAGATTATTTCAATGATCATTGCTAGTCCCAATCCACAAAGATTATTGGCGAGTATTGCCCAGGTATTAGGTGAGGCGTTTCAGGTCGATTGTTGCTTAATTACAGCGTTTTCCCCAGAAACCGCAATCCCCCAATTGGGATTATGGCATGCCGAGGGCGGCTCACAGCTACAACCTCAACCGCAAAACCTAAGGCAATACCTCTGGTTGACTGGAACGGGAGAACCTTTGGCAATTCGGGATATTCAGGAGTCTGATCCGGAGTTGGTAGATCAAGGGTGTTGGGATTGGCTACCTGCTAGGGCGGTGTTGAGGCTTTATACCTGGTGTCAATCCAGGGTCAATGGGATGATCGTGTTAGGGCGATCGCAGCCTTATGATTGGACCATACAGGAAAAACAACGGTTAAGTGAGGTGGCTGAATCTGTAGCCGTTGCCATCGCTCACGTTCAGCTTAAACAGCAGGTCGATCAGTCTAAACGATACCAGATGCTGCTTTCCCCATTGAGTCAGTTTATCCAGAGCGATCGCAATCTCGATGAAACAATGGCACAAGTGGTTGCCAGTACCACTCAAGCACTTCAGGCAGATCGGGGTTGGCTACTGGTGTTGAATGATAATAACGATTTACAACAACCGCATCAAAATGTCAAGGCAAAGCCATCCATTGAAGTTAAAGTTGTCGCTGAATGGTGTACTCCTAGGCTGGATCAATCAGTTCAGCTAAACTCCCAACGATTACTCAATCAATCCTTCGGGTTATCCGAGTCTTACTTATGCCAAACGGCTTGGAAACAAACACCTGAACCGCTGGCGATCGCAGATTGGGCAAATACTCCAATCGGAACTCCAGAAATCTCCCTATTTGAACAGGCGATTAGCCATGGGGTGTTAATGGTTCCGCTGTGTCACGCCTTTAGCAATGGTTCTCAACACCTGAAACGGTTAGGATTTTTGGTTGTCCAACAGGATCAGCCGCGTTTATGGCAAGCGGATGACATTGAGTGGATCAGATGGGTAGCAACGCAACTGAGTGAGTTGATTGACCAGCATCAAAACCAACAGCCAGAACCCTCCCGCCTTCACCATCACTCGGTTCAGCCGTCTCCCTGTTTAACCGTTCCCGCCCAGTTACATCAAAGCATCCGCCAGCAGGTGGATCAGCTTCAGGAATTAAATCAGCTTAAAGAAGAATTCATTAGTACCATGAATCATGAGCTGAGAACACCGTTAACGGCGATGAGTCTGGCAATTCGCATGTTGCGCCAACCCAAACTCCCCGCCAAGCGTCGGCAAAAATATTTGGACATTTTAGAGCAACAGTGTAATCAAGAAATCGATCTGATCAACGATTTACTCAGTTTACAGCAACTCGAATCCAATCCCGCGTATATCCAGAAGCGATCTATTAACGTAATCCTGCTGATCCAGACATTAGCCCAGGATTTTGAGGAGAAATGGGCATCGAAGTCATTGACATTGAACCTAGATTGCTCCTTAAAATCACTGATGATTCACTCTGATCCAGAGAGTTTACATCGTATCCTGTTGGAATTGTTAACCAATGCGGGTAAATATGCCCACCCCGATACAACCGTTTCTCTCAAGGTAGAGTATCACGTTCATGCTGCGATCAATCGGTTGGTGTTAACCTTAACCAACATCGGTGACGGTATATTACCCACTGATATTAACTATATTTTTGAGAAATTTCGGCGCGGTCAAGGGATTACCAAACAAGCGGTTCCTGGAACGGGATTAGGACTAGCGTTAGTGAAGTGTTTAGTCAATCATCTCAATGGCGCAATTGAGGTGGCGAGTCAGCCGTTAGACAATTCACATCAGGCGATGGTTTCCTTTACCGTAACTCTACCCGATGAAGTGAATCAGCAGTATTGAGAGGGAGCATGTCAGGGACAGCACAAAATGTTCAAGTAGAGACGTTGCATGCAACGTCTCTACAACTATCAATTATGGTTGACCAATTGTTTAATTGAGGAGGAAATATGGTAGAGCAAGTTTTAGAGGAACGTTACGCTATCAAGCAACAGCTTGGTAAAAATGCCGGACGACGAACCTTACTGGCGCAAGACTTACAAACCCAGGAGTTAGTTGCCATCAAACTCCTCAGCTTTGGTGTCGATTTTCAATGGGACGATCTCAAACTGTTTCAGCGAGAAGCCGAAACTTTACAGTCACTCTCCCATTCGGCAATTCCGGCTTACTTAGACCATTTTGAATTCCAGACACCTAAAACTAAAGGGTTTGCCCTGGTACCAATGGGTAAAGGATTTGCGTTGGTGCAAAGCTACATACCAGCTCAATCCTTGGAACAATGCTTAAAAGCTGGACGAAGGTTTAGCGAAGAAGACGTCAAGCAACTAGCTCAAGTACTGCTGGAAATTTTGCGCTATTTGCATGAGCAACAGCCGCCAGTAATTCACCGGGATATCAAGCCCAGTAATATTTTATTGACCAACCGCTCCGGCAACAGTGTGGGTCAGATTTATTTAGTTGATTTTGGCTCAGTACAGACCTTAGCTGCCAAAAAAGGCAGTACGATCACTGTAGTTGGCACCTATGGATATATGCCACCTGAACAATTTGGCGGACGCACTGTTCCAGCTTCTGATCTGTACAGTTTGGGGGCAACATTAATTTATTTAGTAACAGGTAAGCATCCAGCGGAGTTGCCGCAAGATAATTTGCGAATTCAGTTTGAGTCAGGGGTCAATCTGAGTTCAGAGTTGATTGATTGGCTCAAGTGGATGACACAGCCGAGTCTCAATCGCCGTCTGGCTTCTGCTGTCGAGGCGCTGACAGCTTTAGAACATCCTGATCAGAGAACTGATATTTCTGTGGTGAAACAAAAACCGTTTGGCAGTAGAATTCAACTGGAAAAATCAGGAGAAAATACAGATGTTTTTATTCCTCCCCCCAAGAGATTGACGAGTAGAATTCCAAACACCATAATTATGCCCAATAATTATTCTATTTATTTGTCTTATTTGACTTTAATACTAGCAATCTCGTTGTTCTTATATTTTTGTGTATTCAAGAATATGCCCCTCAATGTGTTTGTGCAAACTATTTGGTTTCCTGTCGTTATGTTTCTATTCATAATACATTCAATATTTTATAGTTTTGTACTATGCCAAAAAATTTTCAGAGTCATTCGAGTGCATCTGGAGCAACAAAAGATTTACTGGACTTACGAGTGGTTTTGGCTAAAACTTCAGACTGATCCAATTTTGAAAAAGGATATAAAACGACTGATCTATAACCCGGGTTATTTTCAGACGAATAAGCCAGGACGCAAAAGTTATACAGCGTTCATTCCACCTAAGATTACAATTGTGGCACAAGAGAAACATGAATTTCCTGTCTATCACCTCAGTGATCCAGAAATGGAGTGGTTAGCACACGAACTCAGTGAATGGTTGGGTATGCCAATTACTAAAGGCTAAAATTCGCCAGAGACTGCCAAACCCTTCACCAACGCCGCTCCTGGCGCTCCCTGCCTGATTGGGACACAACAAAGTTTAAGTTGACACCAATGGACATATCGTGCGCCTACAGGGTTTGTGCGTCAATCGGAAGTTAGCTAACGCCGCCTATTCCGCCATAAAACCTTAAAGTATTAAGGAGGAGAGCTATAGTGTCTCACTCCTGTTCCCTCATTCCTACAATGCGAAAACCAGAATGCTGACCAAGGCTACGCCCAAGCCACCCCGTTGGCAACGACGAAAGTATTCCCCCCTCGCCCGCCAGATTGACATTTTTCGGTCGGCGGCGAAGTTTATGTTCTATTTATGGTGGGACAAAACCATTGCCAATGATACGCCCAATCACCGCAACCGCCGCGCCCAGTGGCTGGTGGGGGCGTTGCTGGATTTAGGTCCTACATTTATTAAAATTGGGCAAGCCCTCTCAACTCGGGCTGATTTACTGCCCTTAGAGTACATCGAGGCATTAGCGCATTTACAGGATCGGGTGCCGGCATTTAGTGGCGCCGAAGCGATCGCGGTGATTGAAGTCGAACTGGGTCAATCTATTCATGCATTATATCGGGAGTTTGACCCCTTTCCTCTAGCCGCAGCAAGCTTGGGTCAAGTTCACAAAGCACGGCTGCATACCGGAGAAGATGTGGTGGTGAAGGTGCAGCGTCCAGGGATTGAGCGACTGTTTAATTTAGATTTTAAAATCATACACGAATTAGTGCGATTTGCTAATCGGTATTTGCCTTGGGTAAGGAAGTATAAACTTGAGGCAATTTATCGCGAATTTTTTGATTTACTCTATCAAGAAGTAGACTATATCCAAGAAGGGAAAAATGCTGATCGGTTTCGGGAAAACTTTACTAATTATCCGGGAATTATGGTGCCGACGGTTTATTGGCGTTACACGACGAAGAAGGTACTCACGTTAGAATATTTACCCGGTATCAAGATTGACGATCGCCAAAGCCTAGAAGCCTGTGAAATCAACACCAATGAGATAATTCAACGGGGAATTTGTTGTTATCTGAAACAGTTATTGGAAGACGGCTTTTTTCAGACAGACCCGCATCCGGGAAATATGGCAGTTGATCAGGACGGCAGTATTATTTTCTATGATTTTGGCACGATGGCGGAGGTTAAATCCATTGCCAGAGACCAAATGATTAAGACCTTTTTTGCTGTTCTGCGAAAAGATACTGATGAGGTAGTGAATACCTTAACCTATATGGGGTTACTCGAACGACAACCGGATATGACCCCAGTTAAACGCTTAGTCGGGTTTATTTTAGAACGGTTTCGGGAAAAGCCCATCGATGTGCGGGAATTTGAGGCATTGGGAAATGAGTTGTATGTGATGTTTGAGCAACAACCCTTTCGTTTACCCGCGCAAATGACATTTATTTTAAAATCGTTAACCACGTTGGATGGGATTGCCCGGGCTTTAAATCCAGATTATAACTTATTAGCCGCCAGTCAACCCTTTGTCAAAAATTTAACCGTTTCCAAAGGGCGGGGAGATGTGGTGAAAGAACTGGCAAGGCAAGCCAGAGATTTTATTAAATATCGGTTAAATAAGCCGAGTTCTACAGAATTGTTAATTCGCCGCTTAGAAGCCCGAATCGAGCAAGGAGAACTACAAGTCAGGGTGCGTTCCCTGGAGAGCGATCGCGCTTTAAAACGGATTCATTTGGCGATTAAGAGTTTAATTTATGCCTGTTTGACTGGGTTTGCATTATTGGCGGGAACGGTATTATTATTAGTGCCGCATACAGGGTGGGCAATTGCCGCATTTACGTTGTCGGGATTTTGGTTTGTCATTTTGTTGTATTCGTTGGTTCAGTTGGCGGTGAAGGAAAAATTAGAGAAAATGACCCGTCGGTAGGGGTGATATTATGTTCAAGTTTCACACTGTAATGTATAAATACCACTAAGCGTGTAATTGTCCTGTTAACATAACATGTTATCACAAACGATTATCGCTGCGATCGCAGCCGATTCCCAGGGCTGCACAGTACAGCTTATGGGTGATTACCACTATCGCCCGTGGGGGAATGCCCCCGCGAATGAGAGTCAGGATGGCTTGATCCATCTCTTCATCATCTCTCTTATAAGTAGTCGGACAAAAGAAAACGGCACTGTACTAAGTTTTGTAAACAAGCCTCAAACCCTTACAAAGGACGAATGACAAATGACGAATCACGAAGCCCTGAATTAAAATACGATAAAGTAAAATAAACTTTTTTCTAAAAAAACAAATGGTTAAGCTGTTTTTGCGGTTTTGGCGGTGGCTAGTGCGTCTGATTCAGCCAATCTTACCACCCTGCCTTAAACGGAGAAGACATCAACGAATGAAACTTCAACGTCTCAGTGATGCAGACTATCAGCAGCTATTTGAGCAACTGCTAACTGGAGTGAGTCAGGGATGGAACCCAGAACAGGTATCGCAGCATTTGGGACATCGGATCAAGGATTGCTATTTTAGGGGGTGGCTGCTGGAGTATGGGCAGCAGTTGCGGCAATTGCCAGAGGCGGATCATCGGTTAGCTTTGCAGTTACTACAGTTGAGTCGATTGGGGTGTGGGGAATTGGGGGAAATTGCCGCAGATATTGGCAGGGATTTATTGGCGAAACCTACGGGGAAAAAGGAGGAAGACGAGGGGAAAAGCGAAAATACAGAAACTGATGAAGCAGACGTATGGTTGAATCGAGGGAATCAGCAAGTTGCAGGTAAGGATTTTATCAGCGCTATCACATCCTTTGATAAAGCCACTGAAATCCAACCCGATAACCCCAAAGCTTGGTACAACCAGGGGAAGGCATTGGTGAAGTTAGGGGAAAATGAGAAAGCGCTGGCATATTTTGATAAAGCTATTGAAATCCAACCCGATAATCACGAAGCTTGGCAACATCGGGGGAATGTATTGGCAAAATTAGGGGAAAATGAAAAAGCGCTGGTATCTTTTGAGCAAGCCATTGAAATCCAACCCAATGACCACAAATATTGGTACAATCGGGGGAATGTATTGGCGAAATTAGAGGAATATGAACAGGCGATCGCAAATTATGACCAAGCGATTCAAATCAAACCCGACTTTTACCA
This sequence comes from Coleofasciculus sp. C1-SOL-03, assembly GCF_040220555.1. NCBI lineage: Bacteria > Bacillati > Cyanobacteriota > Cyanophyceae > Coleofasciculales > Coleofasciculaceae > Coleofasciculus > Coleofasciculus sp. C1-SOL-03. The sequence goes on along the minus strand of NZ_JAVJUO010000112.1, from coordinate 23,122 downwards.
AGCTTGGACGAATCGGGGTAATGCGCTGTCAGATTTAGGAGAAAAGGAAGAGGCGATCGCGAATTATCAGCAAGCGATTCAAATAAAATCTGACTTTCATGACGCTTGGAACAATCGGGGAGTGGCGCTAGCCGAGTTAAGGGAATATGAACAGGCGATCGCGAATTATCAGCAAGCGATTCAAATCAAATCTGACTTCCACGACGCTTGGCATAACCGGGGTGTGGCGCTGTTTCGGTTAGGAGAGTATGAACAGGCGATCGCATCGTTTGACCAAGCGATTCAAATTAAACCCGATTTGCACGCCTCTTGGATAAACCGAGGAATTGTCCTTGGAAATTCCTGGAACTATAACCCCGAAGCGGCGGCTGTTGTACCGTTACAATGTCCCCATGTCTCCCCAATCGTGTCTAATCCCATTGAGACTCAATGCGGTTATCAAGGGGAATTGTTATCGTATCAGCAAGGCTTAAACTATTGTCCCCAAAACACTCACCCCGAAGGTTGGGGACGATTACATCAAGCAATAGGAAATGCCCACTATCAGGAGGGAAAGTATCAGCAAAATTACCAAGACTATTGGCAGAAAGCCGTCACTGAATATCACCAAGCCTTGATTACCCTTACCCCAGACACCTATCCTGAATGGCATTTAGAGGTTCTACAAAACCTAATTCGTATCTTATGGGGTTTAAACCAAGACACAGCCGCCCAGGAATGGCAGAACCGGGGATTAACCGTATTTCAGACTCTATTAACTAAAAAATCCCCGTTCCAGAAAGGAAAACTTATGGCTAAGTTTATCCGTTTTTCAAAAGATGCGGGTAGATGTTTGAATCCTAGGACATCGGTCAAGAAACCGGGTTTCTTTGGGTGAAAGGTTGATAGGAGAGTTATCATCCTCACGAGAAACCAGGTTTCTAGGAATACTTGACCGACGCTATAGCAATCCTCAATAGGTTGCGGTACAATCAAAAAAGAGAAAAAAGCTTTGAAACTCTTTCCCATTGCCCATTCCCTATTCCCCATTCCCGAAAATCATCAAATTTTTGGACACGACTCAAATAGGATTGCTATATAGAGACGTTATTGGTGTCATTGCCATTGAAACAGGGGCGGGTTTAGTTACTGATGGGTGAAGTCAAAAAGGATAGTAGTAAAACCCGCCCCTACATACTACTCGGTTCGGGCAGGTTTAGTTGAATCTGGGTAAACCGTTACTCACCTGAAACGATACTTGCGAAACCCACCCCTACAGACGAACCCTGACCCATTCTTTCTAGTTTGACTGATGGAGAACCTCACTAGCTGATATTCCCTCACCCTGAGACCCAAAATACCACAGGGCGGCAGCAGCTTCCGCTTGTGTGACTGGCTTTTGCGGTTGAAAGAGAGTGGTATACCCAAAAACGCGACGGATAATCGATTGTTCCCCATTCTGAAAATCTGCCAAAACTGCCCGCAACGCCTTCGGGTCAATCTTACCTGCATCTTGGAATCCCCAGGTTTGCTGTACGGCATCTAGAGAGGCTTGTGGTAACCCCTGACGAATATCTAACGGGACTTTCCATAAAACAAGACTTTCCCGTGTTAGGGGTGCATCGGGGCGGAAAAGCACATCGGTAGAATTACCACTCAAAGGACTAGGAATTAACCCCGCTTCAGCTAATCCCTGAATTGCCCCAAAATCTGGGTCAGTTGGTGGTACATCTTGGAACGTGGGTTGAGTGGTTTCTGAGGCTAAACGGATTTGTTTTCCGGGACTGTTCTCATAAATCCGATTATTCGTTTCAATCAGCCAACGGGCATACTGACGGCGGGTGATGATTTTGTTGGCGGCAAATTGTGTACCACTATCCTCTGATTTATGGTTAGCGCTAGAAGCGTCAGGCGTGAGAACACCTAAGGCGGCTAAGTCTTCCACATACTGACGCAATCCGGGTGGAACGTTATCGAAATCAGTGAAGTTCTGCTCTTTGCCAGATGCTGAATCAACGGATTCAGTATTCTCTATTGCTGTCTCTGAAGCTTCTGAAGCATCTGACGGTGCTGCTGCTGTCTCGGTACTGCTGCGGAGGTACTGAATCTCAAATTCTGTAATAGTTGGATCTGTGTCTGTCTCAGTTGGCGTTTCTTCTGTATCGTTAATGGCAGTATCTGTAGGAATAGAAACCTTAACGTTTAAATCATTCCGACGCACAATAAAGGAATTCATCCCGTCCTGATTCGGTGCAGAAATAACCTGCCAACTGCCGGATTCAAATGCTCTGCGGTAAAATGCTTGAATATCATTACTAGGGTCAGTGGATGACCAGATAGTACGTTGACCTTGGGCATCTGAACGAGTTAAGGGTTCAACGTTTTGTAATTGAGCATCGGGATAGCGGGGAATTACGGTAGGGAAATCCTCTGGTAATTGCGCCGAAGATGTTTGTTCATTCGTTTGACTCCCCAAAACTGAGGCATTATCCTCCAGTTTGGGATCTACGGCTAAGGAACGTTCTAAAGATTGACCTGTGGGACTATTGGCGCAGGCGGTCAATACACCCACGAGGCAAGCAACGAAACCCGTAAATAGAATAGGACGTTTATTTAGCAGCACAGGGAACAGAACCAATAGATGTCTCTCTTCTCACGCTAGCGCAAAAGTTTATTCTTATGTTATTTGTCTTTTCTGGATTTCCCTCCCATCTCACAGTAGATTCCCCTTCCGTCCCCCTTTTTAGATCCCCCTCTTACCTTATAGATCCCTCTTCCGTCCCCCTTATAGATCTCCCTTCCGTCCCCCTTATAGATCCCCCTTCCGTCCCCCTTATAGATCCCCCTTCCGTCCCCCTTCAAAAGGGGGAGACCAGAGGATGCTTCGCTTTTTGTTCCATGGGGGGAAGCCAAAGGATGCTTCGCCTTTTTTTCCATGGAGGAAGCCATTAGTCGGTTTTAACCGACTTAAGCTATGAGCCAAGAACTTGAGTTCTTGGCTGGTTATTATTAATGATGCAATTACAAAAATGGCAGCTAGCCTCGTAATTGGCGACGGCGTAAAGCCATACCCGCAAAGGTTAAACCAATCCCGGCAATCCCAGCCAGACCAGAGGGTTCAGGGACTGACTCAAGGTTTCCTTTGAGCGCCACACCATCATTGCCACACTCTAAGAATAAATGACTGACGAAACTGCCTCCGTTTCTAGGAAGCAAAGCGCGGTCAAATCTAAAGCCATAGGTGTGAGAGTCATAGGCTTCAAAGTGACTAAAATCGAGTCCAGCATTACTCAGTTCCGTCTCATCCAATCGATCAATATCGCCTAAAAATCTACCGGATTGGATCACATTTAGGATTGGGGTATTATTTTTCTTTGGCTGCTGGGCAACGGTGCTGCCATAGAGATACTCGTACACATCGGCTTTGCTGGCTAAGTCAGTGCCTTGGGTATTGATTTTGTCAAACTTTTTGTGGTTATAGTACTGCTTCAAGCTGCCATACCCATGGTTTTCTTTAGCGACGCTAGTTGCCGTGACATTTTGATAAACCCCAGTTCGGTTTACTGGAGAATCATTGGTTCCAGCAAAGCGAATTCCAAAGAGATCGCCGTCATTCATCGCCGTGGTGAAATCTTTTCCAGAGAAATTAAAAAACAAATCGCCAAATCCCACATTATTGTCAGCCGCTCGTGCGTCTTCATTTCCGGCTAAAGGTGTGCCACCAGTTAGAGCGACAAAAATACTATCGGCTGTTTCTTTCATGGCTAATCCTTTAATGTCATACTTAGCACCACCAGAACCATCACCGAAGGCATCAATTCCATAGTTCCAGTCGTTGTGCAATTGTCCAGCGTTGGCTGGCTGACCCAGCATAGAAATTAAGCTAAATGCGACCGCCGCACTTCCGATAAATTTAGAAACTTTGTTAGTGTTCATGGCGTCAATTCTCATGGATTAGAATGTTTACATTTACAATGTAAGCGCATTTAAATAAACTTGTTGTTAATTTAGCGACTTTTTGTGTGATGTTTTATTGAAATAAATAATTTGAGAGATGAAAAAAAACAACAAAAATCAGGATTTTTTATGTAAAAAAATAGATAATAATCCGGAGTTATTTAAGATTCAAATAAACTCTGAATCCCAGTTAAACTAGTGAATGCCTTTGGAGAAAGACAGCAGGAGAGTCTCCCTGATCGCCGTTGACGGGGTTGAGGAACGCGATCGCCTGGTGAACACAACCCGAATCAGTACCCCGATCGTTCAAAGAGCTAGAGAGCGTGTTATCTTGACTGAAAGGCAAAGGTTTTGTGGCGCAAGCAAGAAAAGTGACAGCCAGCGATTCTCAGTGCCAACGTGTATGACACAAAACGGTAAAAAATCAGTCTGCCAAGGGAGGGACTTCAACACCTGTGGACAAACCGAATCAGTCAACAGTAGCAAAACAATCGACCCAACCTATATCGCCAAGATCCAAGTTCTGGCAACAAGTCCGGGAAAATATCCAAATTATGGCGATCGCACTCGCCCTAGCGCTGTTGATTCGAGTCTTTATTGCCGAACCGCGCTACATTCCCTCAAACTCGATGATACCGACATTGAGCATCGGCGATCGCGTGGTCGTAGAAAAAATTTCCTACCACTTCAAACCCCCAGTCAGCGGGGACATCATTGTTTTTGATCCACCGCCTCAACTGCAAATGCAGGGGTTTACCAAAGACCAAGCCTTTATTAAACGGATCATTGCCACACCGGGTCAAATCGTCCAAATTCAAGATGGCAAAGTCTATATTAATGGAGAACCACTAAACGAAGTTTACATTGCCGAACCCCCCAACTATCAGATGGCACCCGTGCGCGTTCCGGAAGGTCAGTTATTTGTCATGGGAGATAATCGCAACAACAGCAACGACTCTCACGTTTGGGGATTCTTGCCTCAACCTAATATTATTGGTCACGCTTGTTTCCGCTTCTGGCCCCCCAGCCGATTCGGTTTAGTTTGATGTCTGTATAGCGCTACGCGCTAGGCTTTCTTGCAATAGGCAATGGGCTTTCTTTGAAGAAAAACACTTACCTTACAAGGGATTGAGCGATTTTACATAATTGGTAGAGTGTTGAGTTTATTTTTACCAACCAACTTAATCCCGAAAACCGTCTCGACGAAAACCTATTTTTATTGCATAACATGAAAAAACTATTTTTCATCGCCCTACTTCCTCCTCAAACCATTCAAGACTCGATTATGGAGATCAAGCAACATTGTGCTGATGTTTATCAGAGTAAAGCTGCCCTCAAATCTCCCCCCCATATTACACTGCAATCCCCTTTTAAATGGGAAGTCGAGGCTGTACCTATTCTCGAAGAATCCCTGAAAAGTTTTGCTCAAACCCAAAAACCCGTCCCCATCAGCCTCAAAGGGTTTGGCGCATTTAAACCTCGCGTTATTTACGTCAATGTTCTGAAAACACCAGAACTGATCGCGATTCAAAAGGATTTAATGGCATATCTAGAAGAATCTCTAGGTATCGTTGATGAGCGTTCTAAAAATCGCCCATTTTCTCCTCATGTCACCATTGCTTTTCGGGATTTGAAACGGCAGAATTTCCGCAAGGCGTGGATTGAATTTGAGAACCAACCGTTAGACTTTGAGTTTATGGCATCCCATCTTACGTTGTTACTTCACGATGGTCGGCGATGGAATGTGAATGTAGAGTTTCCTTTTGTAACTGGGTAAAAATTTGGTATTTAGAACTGTAGGGGCGCACCGACGTGCGCCCGAAAAACCTGTAATATCATGTCCGGTAGTATTGGAGTTGTTTGCTCTTGTTCGTAGTCCGGGACATCAAGCAGTTTAAGGCACTAAAGTGCCTACTACATACATACAAACAAACTAAGGATTCAGATAACGAGACGCCATTTGCATCGCATCAGCAATATCCACATCGCCGTCACCATCTGTATCGAGGAATGAGTTCAACACCGGATTCGAGCCTTCAGGATTTTGGTTATTTGTTCCCGTTTTGAGTAAATTCAGCACCAAGGGAACCAACATGGGTAACAGGGATTGAATGGTAGCAGCATTGAGTCCCGTTCGTTGCTCGGCTTCCTCGACTAACTGTTGAATTTGCGGTGTACTAAAGAGTAAGTTGACCGCTTGATTGTTAGCACCTGTACCACTGAATTGGTTAATAAAGGATTGTGTCTCCTGTTCTCCTTCCGCTTCTCGCTTTTGTTGCAACGCAGGACGGGCATATTTGCCAACGATAGATAAAACGGATTGAATCGTGGAGGGGTCAGCCTCGGCACTTTGGCTGAGGTTTTGCACGGTACTGAGAATGCCAGCTAATTGACCAGAACTGGCTTCCTGAGAGGGGTTATTAATCGCACCGAGAATTTGATTGAATAGACTCATTGTTTTTTGGGCTGTAAAGAATATCTCTAATGATCAGCATTATCCATTAAGTATAGTTCGTTGCTCTTGGCTCACCACAGGGTAACGTGGTTTCTATTACCCGTCCTGTCAGTTCTCATTGACACTCTCCGCCCATCGCTAAACTATAGTTATCACCACCTTTGCCTTCTCTGCCCTGGAGCCTTCTGCAACCATTATGCCCCTACCCCGCCTACTGACGCTCATTATCGGTCTCAGTATCATTCTGGTGCTAATCCTGTGGCTGATTGACTCGATTAATCGACTCTATTGGTCGTTAAATTCGCCTCTACTGGCAAATTTGCTGGTTTTATTGCTAATTGTCCTACTTATCCTGTTAATTGCCACGTTTGTTTATTACGTTTGGACATTCAGCCGCCCCAAATCCTCTCGCCGACGCCGCCCGACGCCAAAGGTGCCGCAGGAGAAATCAGAAGCGGCTTCTGAAACGCTAAAAGCGGTGCGACAGCAGGTGCAGAACATTCAAGATGAAGTAGCCCAGCAAGCCCTGTTGAGTCGATCGCGTGAGATTGAAGCGACGTTAGCCCGTGGGGAATTGTTGGTTGTCATTTTTGGTACGGGTTCATCGGGGAAAACTTCGCTAATTAATGCTCTCATTGGGCAGATGGTGGGTCAAGTGGGCGCACCGATGGGAACCACAGATCAGGGACAGACGTATACGTTAACGTTGAAGGGAATAGAACGGCAGATTTTGATTACCGATACACCCGGTATTTTAGAGGCGGGGGTGGTGGGTACCCAACGGGAACAACTGGCGCGACAACTTGCCACGGAAGCCGATTTATTATTGTTTGTGGTGGATAATGACTTGCGACAGTCGGAATATGAACCGTTACGTCGTCTCGCGGATATTGGCAAGCGATCGCTGTTGGTTCTCAATAAAGTGGATCTCTATACCGATACGGATAAAGAAACGATTCTAGCCCGGTTACGCTATCAGGTACGCGGCTTTATTGCCGCATCGGATGTGGTAGCCATTGCTGCCAATCCCCAACCTGTACGATTAGAAAATGGCGAATATTTCCAACCTGAACCCGATATCATCCCCTTAATCCGCCGTCTGGCGGCGGTGCTACGCGATGAAGGGCAAGACTTGATTGCGGATAATATTTTACTCCAGTCTCAGCGTTTAGGCGAAGACGCCCGTCGTCTGATTGATCAGCAACGGCGGCGACAGGCGGAGAAAGTGGTGGAACGGTTTCAGTGGATTGGCGCTGGGGTGATTGCGGTTACACCGTTACCTGTAGTCGATTTATTAGCAACGGCGGCGGTTAACGCTCAAATGGTGGTGGAAATTGGTCGAATTTATGGCTGTGATTTGAATATGGAACGGGGGCGAGAATTAGCGCTGTCTCTGGGGAAAACTTTAGCCAGTTTGGGAATTGTTCAAGGGGCGATGCAACTTCTATCAAGGGCGCTACAATTTCACATCGCTACCTATTTAGTGGGCAAAGCGATTCAAGGGGTAACGGCGGCGTATTTAATCCGAATTGCTGGGAAGAGTTTTATTGAATACTTCCGTCATGACCAAGACTGGGGCGATGGGGGAATGACAGAAGTGGTGCAGCAGCAATTTCAGCTAAACCGTAAGGATGAATTTATGAAAGTATTTATTCAGGACGCGATCGCACGGGTGGTTATGCCCCTGAGAGATGCCTCAGATGTGAACGATTCAAAAGACTCTCACCAGGACGACTGGGGATAAGTAGGGGCTGCTGAATAAGTCTTGGGGAGATGGGGTGAGAGGGTGAGGGGGGTGAGGGAGAGATGAAGGAAACAGTAGTGCTTTTCGTCTCCCTATAAGTGCAAGCTTTTCACCCATCCACGAGGGATGGATTGCACTTCTAGTCGGCTTTAAACCTCCTCTAACTCTTGATAGATAAGGGTTTCCGGTTTGTGCAGCAAGCCCTAAGTAGATGTACACAATTAACGTGAACGGTGGAGAATTCGCGCAAGCGAGAAGCAAGCTACGTCCTTTGTAAGGGTTTGAGGCTTGTTTACCAAACAAGCGTAGGCGTGCTGTTTTCTTTTGTCCGACTACTTATTAAATTGGTCATTGGTCATTTGTTATTCGTCATAGAACCGGAAATGGGGAAAAGAGAATTCAGAATTCATCACTTGAAAACCCTGTGGTAACTGACTCACCGGGGCGGGAACCATTTCTCCGCGAAAGTCCAAAAGCTGAACCAACAGAAGATACGCCAGTGCCAGAATTATGGAAATGGCTCCAGTAATAATTGCCACAATTTTTGAACGATTCATTGATAAAGGGTGATGGGTAATTATAAATTGCTGATTAGGAAAAACAGAAAACCAAAAATAGAAAGCCGAGAGCAAAAAATCTTTTGATTCATACCATCTGGTGGCTAATCTAAGAGACTATACCGTCGCTATTTTAGTTCAATTGTTCCACTAAATGTTTTATCCTACAGCATAAGAGTTGGTCAAGTCGGACTGTTGCGACAAGGCAATAATTCGATCCCACCAACACCTATCGTTTTATGGTTGCCCCATCCGTTCGGAGGTTATGATGGCTCAGGACTACTCCGGTCAAAATCTGCAAGGTCGCTCGTTTCGAGGTAGAACTGACTTGGCGGGTGCTAATTTCAGCCACACTGACATCCGAGGCGCAGATTTTAGCCATGCTATCTTGACTGGGGCTAATTTTAGCTATTGCCAAGCGGGATTGCAACAACACTGGGCAATGATTCTATTGCTGGTGGCTTTATTTCTTTCCACCCTATCCGGTTTTGTTTCCGCCTTGGCGGGTGTGATCACGGGCGCGGCGCTGATTAGTCAGAACCTGATCGAAATCTTAGCCGGTGCGTTTATTCTCATCGCTTTGGGGGTTTTTGTCAGCCTGACCATCCGTCAAGGGCTGATTATGGCGTTAGGGGTTTGGGTCGTAGCGATTGTGGTGGCGGCAATGGTGGCAGTTTTAACCGGAGCCACAGCGGTAGCGGTAACCTTAGTCGCTGGCAGTGCTGGAGCGGTTGCCGCTGCTATGGCGATGGCAGTTGTCGCCGCCGGAGCCGCCGCTGGAGCTGTCGCCACTGCTAGTGCTGTCGCCGTCGTCGCCGCCGGAGCTGGTGTTGTCGCCGCCGCCGGTTCTGTGGTTGTCGTCACGGCTGGAGCATCGGTAGCAGCAGCAACGAGCGCTGCAACGGTGGCGGTGATTGTAGCAGTCGGTGTGGCTGGACTTTCGGCTTATGTAAGCTGGCGAGCCTTAATCGGGGATAAAAACTACGCCTTCATTCGTCGGGTGGCGGTTGCCTTTGCCACGATTGGGGGGACAAATTTTCAGGGTGCCGATTTAACGGAAGCGGATTTCACCCAAGCACTGCTCAAAAGCACCAATTTTAGACAAGCAAAGGTGACACGCACTTGTTGGTTTCAAGCCAAAAAACTGGAACTGTCCCGTATGGGAACAACCTATCTAGATCACCCCAAAATCCGGCGATTAGTGGTGACGGGTGAAGGACAAGAGGAAAATTTTGACAATCTGCCCTTGCCCGAAATCAATCTGCGGGGGGCGAATTTAGTGGCGGCGAGTTTCGTCAATAGCGATCTCAGCTACGCCAATTTGCAGTCAGCTAACTTAAAAGGGGCGACGTTAAAAAACACCCTTTTAGATGGCACTGATCTAATTGGGGCTTGTCTGGTGGGCGCTTATATTGAAGAATGGAAGATCACAAGGAAAACCAAATTTGATCGGGTGCAGCGTCAGTATATCGTTCGACGATTGGGTCTGAAAAAACGACCGAAACGCTAATCCCCATCCGGAAACGGTTCGGGAAACTTTCCCACTTGAGCAAAAGATAAACTTACAATCAAACTGGGCAATGCCATCGTGTTCTGCCGATCTTGACAAAAAGCAGCGGGAAGCCTACCTCCTGTCAGAGGGAGGGAAAGCCACTTGCCGCCTTGTTTAGAGTTCATCGTTAATCATGGGTTAGCCATGAACCCTGAACCTGAAATTTCCCTGATTTGGCGGGGAATGAGTTTAACCAGATCTAAGATAGATGTGCGTCACCAGGAGGTTCTATGAGTAAAAGACGCGAGATTTTCGCCCCCCACAGCCGTTCAAGGCGTAGACAACGAAGACGACAAATCGCTCTAGTCGCTGGAGTCGGACTCGCAGGTCTAATTTGGGGAGGAACGCTGATAGGTGGAAAGTATACCAGGGGTCTGGGTCAATTGACCATCCGGCTGCCATTTGTGCAGCATAATTCCTTTAACCCAGGAAAACAGAGCGACACGGCGGTTTTGCGACTCGCGTCCTTACCCGCGAACCAGCGCCAAGCCAAACTTGAGGCGATCGCCCAAGGAAAAGATTCCATTGATAAATCGCGGGCGCGTTATCTTTTGGCAGCGGATTTAATCGCCCAAGACAAGGGCAAAGAAGCGCTGCGCTGGTTAGAGGGATTGGAGTTGGACTATCCTGTACTCGGTGGCTATATCGCGGTGAAACGCGCCCAAGCTTACGAACAGATTGGGGAGAAAACTAAAGCCCTCACGGAATGGCAAACCCTGCTGCAACACTACGCGGAGCAGCCGGTTGCAGCGTATGCGCTTCATGCTCTTTTCTCTGAGGATTCCCCCTATCAGGACACCGAGATCCAGTCATTATCAGCCAATCCGGATTGGTGGGAGAAAATCCAGCAGCTTTATGAACCCCCGGTTGGTGATCCCCAATACTGGGAGAAAGCTGTCGCTAACTATCCCTCTCATCCACTGATTCTGGAGTTAGCACAGCAACGTCTCCAGGACGATCCTAATCAACCGGAGTTGATGCTGCTATTGGCTCACTATGCCTTTGATACCCCAGAGATTACCCCAGAGATTACTCTAATCCTAGACCAATTGGTAGGAAACTACGGTAGGGCAGTGAACTCTGAGGGTAAACCTCTGATTCAACCCGAGGATTGGCAGGTGATCGCAGTGGGCTACTGGCGAGATCGCAAATATGGACAAGCTAGCGCCGCTTATGCCCAAGCGCCCGAAACATCCAATAATGCCTATTTAGTCGCCAGAGCGCTAAAATTTGCCCAGCAGTACGCGGACGCTAAGCGGGCATACAAACAGATGGTGCGTGATTTTCCCGACGCCGAGGAAACACCCGCCGCCCTGATTGAACTGGCGCAACTGCAACCGGATATTGAGGCAGTTCCCTATCTAGACGAAGTTGTGGAACGCTTCCCGGAACGCGCCGGGGAAGCCCTTTTGGTCAAAGCGGAAACTCTGGAACGCCTGGGAAGTGATCAAGCCGCCGAGGACGCCCGAAAACAATTGATTGATGACTATGGTGAATCTGACGCCGCCGCCGCCTACCGCTGGCAAGTGGCGCGATCGCACGCTGAATCTGGCAATGTCGAGGCAGCGTGGGAATGGGCAAAACCGATTACCACGGAAAATCCCCATCGCTTCATCGCACGTCAAGCCGGCTTTTGGGTGGGCAAATGGGCAAGGGAATTGGGACACCGACAGGATGCCCAAACCGCATTTGAGCAGGTGATTACCAACCACCCTCAGTCCTACTATGCATGGCGTTCGGCTGTGCAGCTAGGTTGGGATGTGGGCGACTTTAAAACCGTCCGTCAACTTGATCCGAAACTGGTTCTGCCGAAAACCCGACCTCTGTTACCCGTAGGTTCAGCCGCCCTCAAGGAACTGTATTTACTCGGTCAAGACCAAGAGGCTTGGATGCTGTGGAAAGCTGAATTCCAAAACCGCCTAGAACCCACCGTTGCTGAACAGTTTACTGATGGTCTGGTACAGTTGGCAATGGGAGATTACCTGAGTGGCATTTCCACCCTTGCCAGCCTAGAAGATCCGGAGAACCCGAAAGAACAAGCGCAGTACCAAGACTTACGGGAAAAATTAACCTACTGGCAAGCGCTCTATCCCTTTCCGTTCTCAGACAAAATTGCCACCTATTCCCAAAAGCGGGAACTCAATCCTCTATTGGTGACTGCCCTGATTCGCCAAGAATCTCGCTTTGAACCCGATATTCGTTCCGGCGCTGGTGCTGTTGGTTTAATGCAAATGATGCCCAGTACCGGGGAGTGGGCGGCAGAAAATATTGATGTGGAGGATTATTCTCTGGAAAATCCCGACGATAACATCAAACTGGGAACCTGGTTTCTACGACAAGTTCACCAGTCTTATAACGACAACTCCTTACTCGCGATCGCCAGTTACAACGCGGGTCAAGGAAATTTATCAAAATGGCTGCAACGAGAAAGTGCTGGTGATCCAGATGAGTTTGTCGAATCCATTCCCTTTGATGAAACCAGAGATTATGTCAAGCAGGTGTTTGGTAACTATTGGAATTATTTACGGCTGTATGATCCTAAAGTTGCCCAGCAAGTTGCTCAACATTCTCAGAGTCAGTCCACGGCAATGCGTCGGTAAAGGCGTGGGGGAGAGCTGACAGGTGTAGGTTTTTTATTTTAGGGTTGGGACAAGACAAGGAGGACAAGGAAGGAAAGAAGACAAGGGGGGAAAACCGTACAGAATTCGGTTCGGTCAACCTCACTTCTAAAAGCCGAAACGCCCGATTTTTCGTTCTCACTCTTCCTTGTCTACTGGTCTACCTGTCTTCCTTGGCTATTACCCAATTTGGCAGGGGATGATTTTGTCATCTATGAATCAGGAAATCCAGATGCGCCAGAGGGATTTAGCGTGTCGGTACTTAAGTCTGGTGAAAGCGAATTCCGGACAAGACGTTATGAATTTGCCGATAGCTTTGATGCCAATCACTTGGTTTTCGGCACAGCCTTCAATCTGGATGACTTTGGCTTAGAAGCAGGGGAGCCATGGCACGTCTGGAAGCAGGGGAAGAAAACATTCAATTAATGCCTACGCCGTGTACCAGAAACAGCAATATACTGATACAGTTATAACGATAGAACTGTCAATTATGTAATTCAATTAACAGCGAATGGATTCGACTGCTGATTTGCCCGGGGCATTGACGACCCTTGACCAGAGTCCAGTTGTCGCGACTTCTGAGCTAAGGAAAGTCTATCGCACTGGCTTTTGGCTGAATCAAAAAATTGAATCACTGAAAAATTGTTCTCTCTCCGTTGATCCGGGAGAGACATTTGGCTTGCTTGGTCCGAATGGAGCAGGTAAAACGACGCTATTGAAAATTTTACTGGGGATTGTCCGTCCCACCTCTGGACGGGGTTGGTTGATGGGAAAACCCATTGGCGATCGCCGGGTGAAGCAGCGAATTGGGTATTTGCCGGAAAATCCCTATTTCTACGACTATCTGACAGGTTGGGAATTCTTGCAACTGACCGCTGGATTGTTTCAAATCTCCAAAAGTCGTCAACGTCAACGCATTCCCCAATTGCTGGAATTAGTTGGATTATCGAAGGCGGCGGCGAAAAAGAAGCAGTTACGACAGTATTCTAAGGGAATGCTACAGCGCATCGGTATGGCACAAGCCCTGATCAACGACCCCGATGTGGTGTTTCTGGATGAGCCGATGTCGGGACTCGATCCCATGGGACGCTATCAGATCCGAGAAATTATTCTCTCACTCAAGCAGCAAGGAAAAACCATTTTCTTCAATAGCCACGTTTTATCCGATGTGGAGAAGATATGCGATCGCATTGCGATTCTGGCACAGGGAGAGTTAATTTGTGTTGGCACACTGGATGAACTGTTGGGTGTAGCGACTCATTACCAAGTTCGTGGGAAAGGCGGTAACATCGACATTCTTCAACGCTGGGTTAAGGAACTGGCATTCGAGGACGATCGCTGGTACGGTGAACTCAAAGGTGAACCCCAAGAATTTATTGCCAGTCTGCGCCTGATGGGAGCGCAATTAATCGAGATTACCCTAGCACGTTCCTCTCTGGAGGAATTTTTCATGCAGCAGTTACAGCAGAGGGGGATTGAATCGAGTCATTAGTAGGGGGAGCTGTGTAGAGACGTGCCATGGCACGTCTGGGAGCTGGGGGAGCCAAGGACGAATAACAAATGACAAATGACGAATGACGAATGACAACTAGACAGTGATCCCAGATTTGTTTTAAACTCATAGATTATTTGCTCATCTTTCGCAAGCGGCTGGAGACCCTCGCTTTTTGCGACGGGAGGAAAGCCGCGCCTCCGGTTACCGTTTACAGTTTTTACAGGGAATGTGATAGAATGTGAGGCATGACTCAACGCGCCTACCGATACCGCTTTTACCCAACGCCGGAACAAGAACAACTCTTGCGCCGCACGTTGGGTTGTGTTCGGTTGGTCTACAACTTGGCGTTGCACACCCGAACTGAAGGCTGGTATGAAAGGCAAGAGCGGATTGACTACAAACAGACATCCGCTATGCTGACAGATTGGAAAAAGCAAGAAGACTTGCAATTTCTTAATGAAGTGAGCTGTGTACCATTGCAGCAGGGATTGAGGAACTTGCAAAAAGCGTTTACCAATTTCTGGGCAGGTCGTGCTAAATACCCCAACTTCTTAAAGTTGCGGAATGGTGGTAGTGCTGAGTTTACTCGTTCTGCCTTTAAGTGGAAGGATGGGCAATTGTGGTTGGCAAAATGTTGTGAACCTCTGTCAATTCGCTGGAGTCGTACCCTTCCAGAAAACTGTGAACCCTCTACGGTTACAGTAAGGTTGGATGCTTCTGGGCGATGGTTTATCTCTCTGTTGGTTGAGGATCATACTGTCAAACTGCTATCTCAACTTGATAAAGCGATTGGGATTGATGCAGGTATTACCTCCTTGATTGCAACCAGCGATGGGGAAAAGATTGTTAATCCGAAGCATTTTAAGCGACTGAGACACAAGTTGAGGCAAGCTCAAAAAGCGTTGTCTCGCAAGGTTAAAGGCTCGAACAATAGGGAGAAAGCTCGGCAGCAGGTTGCCCAAATCCACGCCCAAATTACCGACGCTCGCCAAGATTTCCTTCACAAGCTGACGACTCGACTGGTACGCGAAAATCAAACGATTGTTGTCGAAGATTTGGCGGTGAAGAACATGATGAAAAACCATAAGTTGGCTCAAACGATTGCTGATGCAAGCTGGAGTGAACTGGTTCGTCAGTTGGAATACAAGTGCCAGTGGTACGGTCGGACACTGGTTAAGATTGACCGATGGTTTCCCAGTTCTAAGCGCTGTGGACACTGTGGTCACATTGTTGATAAATTGCCGCTTGATGTCAGGGAATGGGATTGTCCAGAGTGTGGAACCCACCATGACCGAGACATTAATGCCGCAAATAATATTCTCGCCGCAGGGCTTGCGGTGATAGTCTGTGGAGCGAACATAAGACCTGATGGGCATAAGTCCAAGGGGCAGTTGCGAAAAACCTCTCTCGCTAGTCGAAGGGGAAAGAAGCAGAAACCTAAATCGTGAGGTTTAGGAATCCCTCGTCTCCGGCGAGGGAGGATGTCAATTAAAGATCTACCATAGGTCTGGTGAACCTATTGTCAGGATATACAAAACTCTTAGAAAAACCGTTAATCATTTAGTGAGGGTATCTGGTGCGTTACCAAAGTATCTCTAAAAAAGAAGTCAAACAAAAAACCGTTACCCGTCGCACGGGTGCTTACGCCCTGATGGATAGTCTGAAGCGTCATGGGGTTGACCATATTTTTGGCTATCCCGGTGGTGCAATCTTGCCAATCTACGATGAACTGTATCAGTGGGAAGAACGCGGGGAAATGCAGCATTTCTTGGTTCGCCATGAACAGGGTGCGGCTCATGCGGCGGATGGATATGCCCGGGCGACAGGGAAAGTGGGTGTCTGTTTTGCGACATCAGGTCCTGGGGCGACAAACTTAGTTACAGGGATTGCTACCGCCCACATGGATTCGATTCCCTTGGTGGTGGTTACCGGACAGGTGACACGGGCGGCGATTGGTTCGGATGCGTTCCAGGAAACGGATATTTTTGGCATTACGCTGCCGATTGTCAAACATTCTTATGTGGTGCGTGATCCTCGTGATATGGCGTGGATTGTTGCTGAAGCCTTCCACATTGCCAATACTGGTCGTCCAGGTCCGGTTTTAATTGATGTACCCAAGGATGTGGGACTAGAAGAATTTGACTATACGCCCGTTGACCCAGGTATGGTTAAGTTGACAGGGTATCGTCCTACAGTTAAGGGAAATCCCCGACAAATTAATCAGGCGTTGCATCTGATCCGTCAGTCGCAGCAACCGTTGCTCTATGTCGGCGGTGGTGCGATTACAGCGAATGCCCATGATCAAGTCAAGCAATTGGCAGAAACGTTCCAAATTCCGGTCACGACAACGCTGATGGGGAAAGGGGCGTTTGATGAATCTCATCCGTTGTCGGTGGGAATGTTGGGAATGCATGGCACGGCTTATGCTAATTTTGCTGTGAGTGAATGTGATTTACTGATTGCCGTTGGTGCGCGGTTTGACGATCGCGTTACCGGGAAGCTGGATCAGTTTGCTTGCCATGCTAAGGTGATTCATATCGATATTGACCCAGCGGAAGTGGGCAAAAACCGCGCCCCCCAAGTGCCAATTGTCGGCGATGTGCAGCAGGTGCTGGCTAAGTTATTACGGCGCTACGAGGAACAGGAAATTCCGGCTGATCCGAACCAAACTCAGGCATGGCTGAAGCGGATTCAGCGTTGGCGTCAAGAGTATCCCTTAGAAGCGCCCCAGTATCCCGATACGATTTCGCCGCAAGCGGTGATTGTGGAGTTGGATCGGCAAGCCCCAGATGCTTATTACACCACGGATGTAGGTCAGCATCAGATGTGGGCAGCGCAATTTCTGAAGACCGGACCGCGCCGTTGGATTTCCAGTGCTGGTTTAGGCACAATGGGGTACGGGGTTCCTGCGGCTATGGGCGTGAAGGTTGCCCTACCGGATCAGCAAGTGGTTTGTGTGGCGGGTGATGCTTCGGTACAAATGAATATTCAGGAGCTAGGGACGCTTGCACAGTATGGCATTAATGTCAAGACTGTGATCATTAACAATGGCTGGCAAGGCATGGTGCGCCAGTGGCAAGAGGCGTTTTTTGGACAGCGGTATTCGTCCTCGAATATGGAAATAGGAATGCCGGATTTTGTGATTCTGTGCCAAGCTTATGGGGTCAAGGGCATGGTGGTGAAACATCGCGATGAACTTAAGGACGTGATCGCCGAAATGTTAGCGTATGATGGTCCGGTGTTGTTGGATGTCCGCGTCACCAAGAATGAGAATTGTTATCCGATGGTTGCACCGGGTAAGAGTAATGCCCAAATGATCGGATTGCCAGAACGCCGTCAGCAAGAACAGGTGGCTGAGGTGGTTGATTGCAGTAACTGTGGGACTCAGAATCCCACCACGAATCATTTCTGCCCAGTTTGTGGGACGAAGCTGTAATCAGTTACTGGGAAATTGGATAGTTCAAAAGCCCCTTGCGGTAGTGGGGGGCTTTTTTGATGATGTTTTCTCTAGTTTTGGAATTGGGTAGCGAGCAAAATGGTCTTAGACCCAATTAATCAATTGTCAATTATCAATTATTAATTGTCCATTGATAATCTAAATAATTCAGTAATCTTATCCTTATAAGGAATGCCTCCCAAGATAACTTGGAAGGCTATGTCGTTCATTACCGAAAGGAATCTCAACTCCTCTATATCAGCATAATCCCTGTATGTGACAGGCTGGTAACAAATCTATGACAAGTTTGCGACGCACCACATTTTCCCTATTCCCTATTCCCTATTCCCTATTCCCGATCCCCACCACAAGACTTATTCAGCAGCCCCTAAGTAGAACTTACGAAGCTGCTCCAGTATTTTCAGACTCCTCAAATTCAATACTCCTCAAATTCAATAGAATCAAGTAGGCTAATACTGATTGGAGAGACTATCTGAGTCATTTCCGAAGAATTTGAGAATGCATCATTCTCAATATGGGGATAGTCGCACTGGGGAGAAGACTGATTGGTTGGTTTCAGTTTACTGTCTTGCCTATCCTCAGGTTGCCCTACGATAGCAGGATGGGAAGTAATCCAGCTATCGTTCACCTGTTGGATATGGCGCAGTTCATGTTCACTGGCGGTAAACAACCAATGTCCATCCGAATGAAAAGCGAACACACTGGCTAGATGACAGTGACAGGATTCGTAATACTTGGGGCAACGTTCAGATGCAGAACATTGACTCTCGAAAAAGGGACAGTGTATGGTAGAACAAACATTAATTGTGGTTTGTTTATCGGTAGAGCGTTTCATAGATTCAACCCCGCATGATCTTTGGCTGAAGCCAAACTCTCCAGCTCTCGAAATGTAATCTCGTATACTTCAATGATATTTTCTACCTTAGGCAATTGAACACCGCCAATATTCAAAAATAGACACCGATCGCTCCTAAACTAGAGTTATGATATCCAGTTATTGATGTAGAGGCTTCTATGCATCTGCAACCTTGCCCACTCATTACTCACCTCACGGCTGTCCTCAGCCTTCTACTCCTTAGCGCCTGTAACGGGAGTAACACGAATCCAGACAACTTCAGTGGTTTAACGGTTAAATTCCTCGCAGGTAGCGCCTTGGGAGACTTCTGTAACCAAGCGGCGGAACAATTCAATCAACAACAACCCCAACTTGATAACGGCACCGCCATCCGCCTCACCTGTGAACCGATGGGGAGTGGTGATATCGTCACCCGCCTGGTTTCTCAAGCCGAACAACTCAAAAATGGCACCCTAGACGCCGAGTCTGCGGAATTGCCCACCTTGGTTTCTGTGGATGGCGAGATTTACCAAAGCCAGCTAATCTACCGGATGAATCAGCTATTTCCTGGACAAAACTACATCCCGGAAATTACCGACTCCCCCCTGCTGGCAAATAGTCCCATGGTCTTTATGGCACAGGAGGATGTCGCCACAGGATTGAAGAACACAGCTAATCCGTTCAAAGCCCTAGTCACGGCTGAAACCCATCAAGATATCGACCCCGCTAGTCCCCCCTTAGCCGTTCACTACGTCCATACCGCCCCCACCCGTTCTAATTCAGGCTTACAAACCTTAGTCGCCCAATATGCATCAGTTTCGGGGAAGCGTCCGCAAGAGTTAACGGTGGAAGATGTTAAGACGTATGAATCGCAAGTCCAGCAAATCCAAAGCAAAATTACTCGGTATGGCGTTTCCACCGATTCACTCGCCGAAGCCATGGTGCAAAATGGACCCTTTTGGGCGTCTGTGGGTTCAGTCTATGAGTCTTCGGTGATTGCGGCAAATGCTAACCCCCAACCCAATCAACCCCGTTACCAAGCCGTTTATCCTAACGCCACCTTTACCTCAAATATGCGGGCGATTATCCCCAATGCGCCTTGGGTGAGTGAGGAGGAAAAAGTCGCCGCCGAGAAGGTTGTTACTTATTTACAATCGCCTGAAGCCCAACAAATTGCCACGGAACTCGGTTTGCGCCCAGGAACCCCAGGTGTCGCTTTAGGACCGAAGTTTATCCCAGAGTTTGGCGTTAACCCCCAAGCGAAATACGATTCCTATCGCCCCCCGCAACCTGAAGTTGTTGAAGCAATGTTAACCTCCTGGCAAGAGGTGGCAAAGAAACCCTCCCAAGTGGTTGTGGTGGTGGATACGTCGGGTTCAATGAGGGGTAATAAGTTACCTGCTGTCCAACAGACATTGCAGAACTACATTAAAAGTTTAGGGTCTAAAGATAAAATTGCCCTAATTGATTTTGATGATGAAATTCGTGAACCTGTTTTAGTCGAAGGAACTGATGCTGGACAGAATCGCGGTTTGCAGTTTATTAGTGGTCTCGAAGCGGGTGGAGGGACTAAACTTTATGATGCGGCACTTTATGCCCGTAACTGGTTGCAAGACAATCCGCGTCCGGATGCGATTAATGCGGTGCTGATTCTCACCGATGGGGAAGATTCGGGTTCTCAGATTAATCTAAATCAACTGGAACAAGAATTGCAAAAAAGTGGGTTTAATAGTGATGAGCGAATTGCCTTTTTTACCATTGGTTATGGCAGGGAAGGTGATTTTGATCCGGAGGCGCTGAAGGCAATTGCTGACCTGAATGCAGGCTATTACCGTAAAGGAGATCCAGAAACGATTGCGACGGTTATGGATGATTTACAGGTTGAATTCTAATTGGTCATTTGTCAAGTCGTTCTCGGCTTTAATACAGACGCGCCGAGTTAAGTTAGGGGTTTTCTCCTGAATGTTATTGGTAAAACCTGTCCCGACAAACGTAAGTAAAGGGCGGGTTTTGTAGCCAACCTAGGGAAAACAATCAACATTAGTCCCTAAACCCGCCCCTACCAACAGATTCCCTTGACAGAAGCCTACATACTCAAAACTCAAACCTTATGAAACTGGCAAATCCACTTAACTACCCTTTAGCTGTACTCGCTGGCGGAATTGTTCTTGTTGTCGGCGTTCGCCTGGTGAACTTACCCAGTGTGGTCATGTTACCATTTGCCGCCGTTATTGCTACAGGCGGTGCGATCGCACTCAAATCCAAAGAACCAGAAACGTTGAATCTAGACAACCCGGAACTGGCGCGGGAACTGCAATTGGTCAAACAACAAGCCCAGACATTAGCAGGGAAAGCAGAGATATTACGATCAGAAGCCACTAAACTCTTAAGCGATGGCTTAGAAGTCGAGTTACTCGCCGCCGTTCAGTATGCGTGCGATCGCGCCTCTGAATTGCCTGCTAAAGTTGACCAGTTGTCTCGACGCTTTCAGGGGGCTGATTCCCTATTATCCGTCAGTGATTTACAACAGCAACTCGAACAGGTCAATCACAAACAAACCCAAGCCAGTGGTGTTGCTAAAGATCAACTGAACAAACTCACCGAAAGCTTGCAGCGTAATCTCCAGTTAGCGCGTCAGGGACAAGATGCGCGTCAAGCCCAAGTTACCAGTCTTTCTACTATGATTGCTGATGCCGCTGGGGTGTTGCAGCAACTCCAAAATAAACTCAGAACGGCTGATTTAAATGACTCCGAACAAGCCAGGGAACTCCGTTCCTTGAGTGAAGAACTTCACAGTTTAGAAGAGAGTTTCGATCTATTGGTAACCCAATAATCTAAGTACACCAGTCCAGTAGACATATTTGACATAATACTCAAACCATGCATTTCTTAGAAAACCGATACAGTAGCCCGATTGATCGGGTAAATCGCCACCTTAGCGACCAAAATTCTCCCGACAGAATAAGGGCGGGTTTTGTTGATCAGGTATTGGTGACCAGCTTACCTGAGAGGCTAAACCCGCCCCTACAATTGATTGGTGATAGACGTGGTATGAAAACAAAGGTTTGACTTTTGACTTTTTACTGCCGCGTAGCGGTACTAGCAATTCCTTCTCCCTAGAACAATGGCAACCCAAACTCGTCAATCTCAAAACCCAACCCGGCTGTTAACCTCCATTGGCATTATCCTGGTATCTTTAGGTTTAACTTATGCCCCCTTACCTGGATTCAACCAGACTGTTATCGTGGTTAGTGGAACTGAACTAGCTGAACCTTTGCAAACCCTAGAACCCAGATTTGAAGAAGAAAATCCGGGAATCGAGTTAGAACTCAAGTTTCAAGGTTCCCAGGATATGGTCAATAACTACATTGATAACCAGAACGACTTCCAGCCTACGGTACTCATTCCCGCCAGTAATGAGATTGTACAGGAATTAGGCGATCGCACACAGGCGCAACAGAATGGTGAACCGTTCTACAATACGCCTCAACCCATTGCCAAAACGATCCTTGTGGGTGTGGCTTGGACTCAACGTGGCACTATTCTGTTTCCCAACGGGCGTTTCCAATGGCAACGGGTTGAACAAGCCATGGAAGCCGGAAACTGGGGAGACATTGGCGGGAATAACGATTGGGGTAGTTTTGATTTTGTAATTACCGATCCTACCCGTTCTAATAGTGGTCAGGTAACGTTAGGACTATGGGCGCAGTCTAAATTAGGCAGACGCCCACTCAGCAACGCTGGATTAAACAATCCTGAAATTAATTCCTTATTTAGTTTAATTAAGCGTTCCGTCTATCAGCCGCCCCGTTCAACTGACATATTACTACAAGAATTTATCAGTCGGGGTCCGAATGATGCAGATGTGGCGACTGTGTATGAAAGTATTGCCCTTTATCGTTGGCAGCAATCAGCCGCAAATCAAGGCAAACCCTACCAAATTTATTACCTTGATCCCACGATTGAAACCGTGTCCACCGCAGCAATTGTGCGGCGCAATGTGAGTGAACGTCAGGCAAAAGCTGCCCAACAATTTTTAGAGTTTCTAATTCAACCGCCCCAACAGGAAGTGTTCGTGCAGTACGGTTTCCGTCCGGTTAATAATACAGTCGATTTACAAACCGTTCCCAATAGTCCTTGGTCTCAGACTATTCCTGGTGCTGAGATCAATCCACCAGGACGTGTGATTCCACCCCCGGATAAGCAAGTGTTAACGGAAATTCAACGGTTGTGGGAGAGGGCAAATTGAGACAAGGTAGAAGGCAACTTAATTTCAAGAATTAACTGAACTGACTAGCGATCAAAGTTTAGATCCCCCTAAATTCCCCTTGCTAAGGGGGACTTTGAATAATTTCTGCTTTCCCCCTGTTTCGGGAATTTCTGCTTCCCCCCTGTTTAAGGGGGGTTAGGGGGGATCTCTGATTACGTCAGAATTTCAGCCTTAAATTGACACTGATGAGCAGCGAGGAACCC
>NZ_JAVJUO010000111.1:0-2872 GCF_040220555.1 Coleofasciculus sp. C1-SOL-03 | reverse complement strand
CCGCAGTTATACGCCACACCTGCAAGGGGATATTCCAGGAATTGTGATCGAATTTCTCTCAGATACAGAAGGAAATGAATATTCGATTAAGCCGACATATCCTCCAGGGAAATGGTATTTTTATGAGCAAGTGTTGCGAGTCCCCCAGTATGGAATTTTTGAACCTGAAGAAGGTGTGCTGGAAATGTATCAGCTCAATGATGCTGGACATTATGTCTTGCAGCCGCCGCAACAGAGGCGCTATTGGATAGAAGCGCTGGGTTTATTTTTGGGTGTGTGGGAAGGAAGGAAGGGAAACCGTCAGGGGTATTGGTTGCGATGGTGGGATGAATCGGGACAACTTTTACCTTGGGGAGTAGAATTAGTAGAACAAGAACGACTTCGGGCTGAACAAGAACGACAAAGAGTTCAAACCTTAATCGCACAGTTACGAGCGGCAGGAATTGAGCCAGAGACTTAAATATTATACTAATAGTATGATTTCGACAAAATTATAGATATAGATGTAAAGAGGTTCTATGGCGTCTCTAACAGCTCTGACACGCAAAGACTTGGAAAAACTACAAGCCGAACATCCTGATTATTCCATGGAGTTAGTTGACGGTCAAATTGTAATTATGAGTCCATCCGGTTATGAATCAGATGAAGTTGCCGCCGAATTTACTGCTCAGTTACGCAATTGGGTTAAACCACGCAGATTAGGACGAGTAACCGGTTCTAGTGCAGGTTTTGACTTGCCGAGTGCTAATGTCAGAGCGCCTGATGTTTCTTTTGTTTTAGCCGAGCGCTTGCCCAAAAGTCCTCGTTCCTTTGCTGAACTAGCTCCCGATTTAATGGTTGAGGTGAAATCGCCAACGGATACACTCAAATCTCTGAGAGATAAGATTCAATTTTTCCTCACTCAAGGAACAAAAATAGGTATTTTGATGAATCCTCAACGGCGTCGGGTTGAAATTTATCGCCCCGACTCGGAGGTGGAAATTTTAGGCGATAGTGATATTCTAACGATTCCTGATTTACTTCCGGGTTTTGAAGTAGCCATTGTTGATTTGTGGTCACCAGAATTTTAACCTCTATCGTTTCCAGTTGTTTCCAACTCAAAGGTTCTAATCTGGACCATCCGGATCAGCGCCAACGGATACCCCAGGATCAAAGGATTCAGGGTCAAAGTATGACTGAGTACCATGCTTAGATAGTTGAGGTTCTAAGGGTTCCACAGACGTTTGCGAAACTTGAATCAACGTAACACCACAAATCACCGATTTTGACTTCATCGCCCACATCGAAGGGCTTGTACGCCATAATCATCAAGCCACTTGCCAAATTTCCCAGGTTACTTTGCAGTGCAAAGGCAAGTACGAAACTCACCCCCCCAAGCAGAGCTAAGATTGGACCCAGGCTGACTTCCAGTGCGGTTAGAGCGAGTAGGAAGGCAACGAGGATACCACCGCGCTTGATCACGATAACCAGGAAGTTACGTAACAGTTGGGATACATTGCTTAATCGGGAAAGAGCTTGGTTAACAATAATACCAACAAGCTGAGACGCGATCGCGACGCCGATAAAAACGCCTAAAAACTTGCCCGTATTATTAACCCAGCGTAAGCCACCTTCTTCGGATGAGAACCAGTTGATCAGCCGCAGCCCTAAACCTTCGGTGTCGGTTATGTCAAGTTCAACACCACTAACGGCTTGAATGTATTTACGGTAAAACTCAGGATCGCCGCCTTTTTTCTCCAATTCGTTGAGGATAACGTTAAAGCGATCAATAATTGCAGTTCGTTGCTAGGGTATCAATTTTTTCCGTCGTGGCTTCATAGCCCAACGATCCAGCCGTCTGGCTTTTTCTTTGAGCAGCAGTAGCCAAGCGGCTGCTTCAATTTCGAGTTCGGCTAAGGTAAAGGGCTGTACCAACAGTCTCAATTCCTCGACGGGAATGGTTGGATCTTCCGTCGTGATTGCCGCTTGGGGATCTACCTCTGTAGGAACTTGTACCTGTTCCGTGGTGGTTTCTTCCGCTTCAGCGTCTTGGGCTCGCACCGGTGTCCACCACACGGCGACAGCACAGACAACTCCCGTCAGGACAATTGCACCCACTCGATAACGCGGTTTGGGCGGTTTCTCCCTGAATATGTTTGGTTTTAATGGCAGCATTTTGTTAGTTAAAAAACCCAATTACAGCTACAACGGTCTAAAAGCTAAACTGATTAGACTTATCTTGAGCAAGACTTATCTTAAGCAGAGAGTTAGGAGCGAGCAGTATAATTTAATCCTACCAGTTTATTCTTACTGTTGACTCTTCTGTCAAAACATCACGTTCCTCTGTTCATTTCCTATAACCCACTTATGACCACTACTAAAGAACAATTGCTGATCGCGATCGAATCCACCCCAGAACCGATTCTGGCGCAAATTCTTGACTATCTCGAATACCTCAAAACAAAACCGACTCGCCCAACTGCTCGCTCTAGAACCGTTCCGATTCCGGATGGGGAACCCCTAAAGCGGGGTTCTCAAGCCATAAGTCCACGGTGTAACTTTTGGTCGATAACCCCCTTGGCTTGCCATTTTTGAACTCATTTGTTTACCTGAGTGGATCAAGTCCTGCGATCGCACTCTATCTTTATCTAAAATAGGGCTTACAGATGCAGGGAGATGATACCTGATGACAACGGTGACAACTCAGCCTAAAATTACCTGGGAGAAGCTACCCGATGATTTTCCCTTACCTGATGATCCTGTGGATAATATTGATCAGCCGACATTAGCCGCCGCACTCAGCGACAGTTTAGAACAAACCGGGCGATTGCAAGACAATACATTAGTCGCCACGAATTACGGTGTCTGCGCTCGGTTAGAGGGTAAGTTTGTG
>NZ_JAVJUO010000110.1:0-40274 GCF_040220555.1 Coleofasciculus sp. C1-SOL-03 | reverse complement strand
CCGCAGTTATACGCCACACCTGCAAGGGGATATTCCAGGAATTGTGATCGAATTTCTCTCAGATACAGAAGGAAATGAATATTCGATTAAGCCGACATATCCTCCAGGGAAATGGTATTTTTATGAGCAAGTGTTGCGAGTTCCCCAGTATGGAATTTTTGAACCTGAACAAGGTGTGCTGGAAATGTATCAGCTCAATGATGCTGGACATTATGTCTTGCCGCCGCCGCAACAGAGGCGCTATTGGATAGAAGCGCTGGGTTTATTTTTGGGTGTGTGGGCAGGAAGGAAGGGAAACCGTCAGGGGTATTGGTTGCGATGGTGGGATGAATCGGGACAACTTTTACCTTGGGGAGTAGAATTAGTAGAACAAGAACGACAACGCGCTGAACAAGAACGACAACGCGCTGAACAGGAACGACAACGCGCTGAACAGGAACAGCAACGTGCTGAACAAGAACAGCAACGAGTTCAAGCTTTGATCGCCCAGTTACGAGCGGCTGGAATTGAGCCAGAGGCGTAAGTTAGGATCAAGGTGACCGAATTTAGCGGAGAAAATGCTTCCTCGACATCCGCACCAGCGATTTGAGCTGCCTTATGAACCACAAGTCCTGACATGACTTGACCATGTTTTAGCAGTTCATGCTGAGCCATGTTTTCATAAAGACTGAGTTCAGAGCTTTTCATCATCTGCTCAGCTTGTTCAATTCACTGGGAAATCCCCGGATGTTTACCTTTAGACAGGTGATAGACACTATGTCTCAGTATTAACCTGATAGTAGTTGTGAATATTGGAACCTGATATGGAAGATATTTCTGACAAAACTAATGAGCTAGCACAGAAACATGGCAAGCAGCTTGAGGAACAGGGTAAACGTCTAGAGAAGCTGGGGAAATCTTTCAAAGAGAAAGGGAACCCAGAACATGGACAATCCTTAGAAGAGTACAGCCAAACCATACAGCAGGAAGCGAAGGCTATCATCGAAGAAGCTGAAAAGTCTGATCAAAAGCACGGTGAACCCTCTAAGAGAGCTTATGAAGCTGCCGTGAAGCATCATGTCAAAGCAACTAATGCACAGACAGAAGCGCTCACGGAGCAAGTAAAGATTAACCAGGATTATCTGAAGGAATCTCAAAAGATTTCTGAAAAAACACAGAAGTCTCAGCAGTAATGAGCTAAACCAAGACAAGATTGTTGGTTAATTTCAGATGTGGGATATCTGGTCGCATCTCATTTTAGAGTTGAGATTTTCATTGGACTTTGGACTGATGTCATCGATAACGGTGATTTGACAAAAATTCTCGGTTCAACCCCCTATCTCTCGGATTTCTCACCACGATTGCCAAAAGGCTTATAAAACCTGGATTAATCATAGAATAAGGTTTTCAACACTCTGTAAAAATTCTGGTTCAAAAATGCTCGAAACTTACTCCAAGTAAAGGTTCTGAGGACTACGATGGCAAACCTACTCCGCTGCTTTAGGACTAAAATTTTATGATAAACAGACTTTTCCGGCAAAGTATCACAATGGTGCATTTGTCGCATTTCGGGGATCATGGAATCGCGATCGCGGAACGGGGTATAAACTGGCGTTTGTTCCTTCGATGAGTAAGCCCCGACACCCGCCCGGAGTTCAAACTCCGGGCTAATAGCTTAAGTCCATTAAAATGGACTATAGCACTACGCACTCTAGTTAGGACAAATAAAAAAAATTAAAATCGTTCAATCCCTTGATGAGTAAGCGTTTTTCTTCACTATTGCCCATTCCCTATTGCCTTTTCACCTAATTTGATTGTCCTAACCTCAATGCGTAGTGCTATAAGTTAAACAGGTTCAAACAATGAGCTACGCACAAGTGTGATCATGAAAATCCCTCTCATTCTTCCCCTCAAACTTGAAAACCTCGGTTGGGGTGGATTTAGTCACATCGGGGTAGGAAAAAAAGCGATAAGAGTCAAACCCGCCCCTACATTCCTGAAAACACTTGTCTTGGCGATTTCCCTCCTCATCACTCCAGGGTTCACCCACACCATTCACGCGGCTAATCCTCAACACGTAGAACAACTCAAAACAACTAATGCTTGTCCTCAATGTGACTTAACCGATGCTGATTTAACCAATGCCAATCTTCAGCAGGCAGAGTTGAGCGGTGCTAACTTAAAAGGAGCAATCCTAGCGGGGGCTAACTTAAACCAAGCCAATCTCAGCAATGCCGAATTGAACGGTGCTAAACTGACTGGGGCAGATTTGGCAAGGGCGAATTTGAGGGAAGCGAAACTGGGGTTAAGAGAACTGGATGCTGATAACCCCTTACCTTCTCAGGTCGAACCCGATAATCTCTACAATACCTTATCCTGGCTGGGTTATCTTCCCACATTTATGGTCAATTGGTATGCAGCCGTCGTCACCGATTTGCGCGATGCTAACCTCCAGGGGGCGGACTTGTATCGGGCTAATTTGGATGGGGCGCTACTGAGTCGTGCGAATCTCCAAGAGGCTCAACTTGACTATACCAGCCTAGTCCGCACTTACTTAAGGGAAGCCATACTCACCAACGCCAACTTAGTCAGTGCTGATTTACGCAATGCTAATTTAACCGACGCCCAACTGGAAGTCGCTGATATTCGTTCAGCGGATTTGAGGGGTGCTAACCTAAATTCTGCCAATTTGGATACCGTTAATGCGGATAGCGCCAACTTAAGCGGTGCTAATTTAAGTCAAGCCTATATCAGTAACGCTGACTTCAATGGCGCGATGTTGGTGAGGACAAGACTGCAAGGGGCGGTACTTAATGGGAGCAATTTTCAGATCGCGGATTTAAGTCAGGCGAACTTACAAGGGGCGCAGTTAAAAGGGATAGGCTTCAATCGGGCTAATTTGACCAAGGCGAATCTGGAGGGGGCAAACTTGATCAATGCTAAACTCGCGATCGCAGACCTAACCAATGCCCAATTGACTGGCGCGATTCTTGATTCAGCTTACCTACACAGCGCGACTTTGGCGAATGCCGATTTAAGTGGTGTGGATTTACAGGGGGCGCAATTGCGAGAGGCTAATTTAAGTAATGTGACATTGGTTGGTGCCACGTTAGAAGATGCCAATCTGATTCGTTCTACGTTAACTGAGGCGAATTTAACCTATACCAATTTAACCCGATGTGATTTACGTGGCGCTAACTTAACTGGAGCAGATCTGAGTTACGCCAACCTAACCCAAGCTGATTTTGCCCAAGCCGCGTTGATGGGCGCAACCTTACAGGGCGCGAATCTCAGCGACGCCAACTTCAAAGGCGCGATCGGGTTGAGCCGCTATGCTGTACCGAGACCACCAGTTGATGGTAAAAAGAAGTAGAAACGTTGCAGGGCATGTCTCTGCACGCTGATGAGCTTTCACCATAAGTTGACACCAATGGTCACGATTCTACCCCTGGATAGATCATGTATTTTCTTTTTCTGGCAGTGATTTAAAGATAAATAAAGTATTAATTAATTAATATTATTACACAGCTAACGCTTTACAATATAGAGATAATACTTTTCAAACAAGCTTCTTGTGAATTCAGACTTTTTAGATATGCTAATATTGGGTTTTACAAATGTGATTTCATCATTTTCTTCTAGTGAATAGTTAGTAATTAAGAGTAGAGATTGGTTAGGATTATTTTGATTAATTTTGTACGTATGTTCTAGAATTTCTTGGGTAGTCATCTCTTTCATGTTGTCTTTTTTCCAAACAACAAAACTACCAAATGAATTTTGCTGGGGATAGTAAACTTTTTTATCAAGATACCCAGCAATAGGTGAAACTCTACTACTGGGATACCCAACGATAATCAAGTTATCTAGCTTTTTTTCTTGGATGTAAGTTGCTACGGCTTTACTGGCTGAAAACGGGTAGATTAAATCACGAACGAAAAACCGTATACCCACAGCTAAATGAATGAACATTAGCAGTATTATTAAAGGAACTTTATTTCGTTTGAATAAATCAATAAACCTTTTAATAAATATTTTTTGGCTCTTTGAGTTGTTGTAGTTATTGTAGTTCTCACTGTTAGAGTTATAAGATAGCCATAAACAAGCTATTAATAAAATAAATAAAATTCCGTAATGTCTCCAGTAACCAATGAACTTAGTATAACTAAATAAGAGGATTAATGAAGTTCCCGAAACATATAAAAACAGAGCTTTTCTTTGATTAATTAAAATCAAGGAAATGCCTATTAAAACCGAAAAAATAAAAAGGTTAAACAAAAAATTATCAGACATAGGTATATAATTCCACACCATTAGAAGATAACCTTTCGGTATAGTACTAATGGTTTGGGTCAATCTTTCTATATCTAAATCTAACTTCCAATCTGCGCCATGCCATCTATCTGGGGGAGGCAGCATTTGAATAATTGCTCCACCAACACCTATAAAAAATATCACAATGCCAATTATTCTTTGATTTTTTTTATCAGCTAAAATCCTATTAATATTGCCCTCTAAAATAACTTCAAAGACTAAGGTTGCCCCTATTGCTATTGCAATCATAGTGCCATATATATTAGTATTGGCTAATAAAGTAAGGATGATTGAAAAAATAATATAGTTGCGATCAGGCTTTCTAAATAATGTACAAAATATAAAAATTAAGAGAACACCTAGGGCATAGTTTCTACTAATTAAAGAGTATTCATAGAAAGGGAAATACCCAAAAGAAAAAAGTATTTTTGTAAGTCGAGTAAAGGGTGAAAACCGAGCAAACACATAGACTGTGGCAGTCGCAATTATTAAATGGTATATTTGCATCCAAAACGGATTACTTGTAAATCGAGTAATTACATAGAGACCCAGATGCCAAAGACCCGGATGTCCTTCATACCTTAAGTTTTCAAACAAGTTAATAAGTGATGAGCTGTCTCTCGCAATCATCCACGCTTGCAGTTCATCTCGCCACATTTCATGGTTAAGTATGCCGATAAAACTAATACAAAAGAAAGCCAAAACAAGTAAATTTACAAAATTTTCTTTGATCCATGAGCGTGCCATAATAAAATGGCGGTTAGAAGGGTGAGTATTTGACATAGTGATTGGATTAAAGTTTTTTGAAACAAGAGTTCGTATTCCTTCCTAAGAAAGGATTTATTCCCTTCCCGATCTAAGATTACCTACAACTAGATAGCTCAAACCCTGATCTCAGTAGAACAATACGATAGGTATTTTTCTGGCAGGAAAGGAGTAAACCAGAAACACAAATGACGATTAGCTGAGTTGGCTAGCATGGGGGTGATAATCACGTATTTTCTCCTTTTGTATCATAAAAGGTTCAATCTGTCAGTACTGGTTCCCAATAGTCCACAAACTATACCAATTTGACCGGGGTGAATCTGGAACAAGTAGATCTGACCAATCCCCAAGTGACGAGGGTGATTCTCCCTTTGGCTTACCTGCACAGCGCGACTCTGACAAATACAAAAGGAGTGGGGATTTGCCGCAGGCGCAACTGCCAGAGGCGAATTATAAGTCATGTTACATTGGTTGGTGCCACGTTATAAGATGCCAATCTAATTCGTTTCACGTTAACTGGGGCTAATTTAACCTATACGAATATAACTATAACCCGATGCGATTTACGCGGCGCTAACTTAACCGGGGCAGATTTGAGTTATGGGAACTTGACACAAGCTGATTTTGCCCAAGCTGCGTTGATGGCCGCAACCTTACAGGGAGCGAATCTCAGCGATGCCAACTTCAAAGGCGTGATCGGATTGAATCGCTATGCTGTACTGAGAACACCAGTTGGTGGTAAAAAGAAGTAGAGACATTGCCGACAACGTCTCTACACGATAATGGGCTTTCACCAAAAGTTGACACCAATGGTCAGTATTCTGCCCCTGAATAAATCTTGTATTTTAAGGTATTGTTGAAATTCGTTGGATTAATTTCTCGTCTTTCCCAAAATTTTTGGGTTCGGGTCACATGTTTGCTAGGTGCTTGTATAGTGCTGGTTGTAGTTGCCATCATCGGATTCAACCAACACTTGGACACGAAATACCTGTATGTAGCTGGATTATCTTGGTGGGAAGGATCAAATGCTTATGATTCAGAAATAGCTAGCCGATTAGGGGCAAACCAGAGTTTAGGAAGTTTTTTCTATCCACCTCAGATTGCCCCCCTGTGTCTTCTCTTAGGCGCATTTCCTTGGACACCGGCAAAAGTGGTGATGACCCTTTTAAATGGGGTTAGCGCTGGGGTCTTAGCTTATTTCTGTGTGCTACTAGTTAAACAGCCTCAGATGAAACGGCTAAGGGTTAAGGGTTCTGGTTCGGTGTGGTTTATTCCAGCCATTGTTCTGGCTAATCCCTTTACTCTCAATGTCATTCTCCTGGGACAAACAACCTTGATTGTCGCCGCAGCGCTAGTTAGTGGTTGGTATTATGCTTATCGCGATAAGTGGGTTTTAAGTGGTATTCTGATTGCCATTTCTACCATTAAGCCACAGTTGAGCCTACTGTTTATCCTGTGGCTGCTGTTAGAACGGCGGTGGCGAGTTTTGGCAGTAGCAGCCGTCACGACTTTGATTTTCTGTCTAGTTCCCATAGCGATTACGGGTCCAATTGAGGTGTTTGTCGAATGGTTTGCCTCCCTGGGAAAACATAAAAATGTATTTGCTAATGTTTTAGGTTCTCCAGCCGTTTTTAGTATCCAAAATTTACTTTATGCTGCTGAAATTCAAGTGCCACAGTTATTGCCTTTGGGGATTGTAATTACGGGTCTACTTTGGCGGTATCGTTCCCGACTGCTCATCGACGATGTGATTGGACTGTTGATGGCTATTTCGTTACTCTTTGGTTTCGCCCACCATTATGACTTAATTGCGTTAGCACCTCTGATGGCAGCATTCTGGCGGCATTTACACCATTGCCATAGAGCCACCTTCTTTGCCCTAACTGTGATGTTCGTCATGTGTTTCCCGCGAAATGTTTTCATGACTTTTATTGACAACGAGTTATTGCTACAATATCGTGTACTGTTGGTGCTGGGTGCGACAATCTGGTTGGGGGTTATGAGCATTCAGCGTAAAGCAGAAATTCAGCGAGTGCAGTAAGTTATAAAGACATCACAAAGAAACACTTGGGGATGTATTTGGAGACGTTCCCTTAGAGCCTATCGGCGATAGACACCATAAGAGTGAGTTGCCTCTGTCTTAATACCATTGGCAACAATCCCTAAAACAGATGCTCTAGCAATCTTTAATCCATCAAAGGCTTTCATCACCAGGGAACGGTCTGTTTTTTCAATCCCCACTACCAGTATTGTGCCATCTGCCTTAGCCGCAAGCAGGTTGCCATCTCCCAGGCCTAATAGCGGTGGGGTGTCGTAGATAACTAGGTCAAACTGGGCTGAAACTTGATCCATAAGATACTGCATCTTATCAGAAGAGAGCAGTCTGATTGGGTCAGATAAGCTTTGACCAGCCGTCAAGACAAAGAAATTCTCTTCCAGGGGAGATTTCTGAATAGCATCTTGGAGATTGACCTCAGCTGCAATAATATCGCTGAGTCCCTGGGTATTGGGCAAGTCTAGGCGAGTATGAAGCTGAGGACGTCGCAAATCGGTATCGATGAGTAAGACACGCTGACCGATTGCAGCGGCGGTTTTTGCCAAGTATACTGCAACTGTGGTTTTGCCATCCCCAGGTATAGCTGAACTAATGGCTAAGGATTGAATCGCCCGCTTAGAACTGAGTAAGCGAATATTGGTATAGAGAGAGCGGAATGCTTCGATAAAAGGAGATGTACTGTAGGAGTAAGCCTGATCTCCATTATGAGACCAACGGTGAGGTTTTGGGGTTGGCGTCAACTCCGCAACCTGTGCCACGATTGCCAGTTGCTGGGATTTCTGGGGAAGTTTTTTCAGTTTCTTGGTAAAAGGAATCACGCCCAAGATAGGTAGTCGAGTTGCTCCTTTTATTTCATCAGGGGTATGGAAGACGGTATGGAGAACCTCGACCAGAAAACCGACCCCTATGCCCAACAGTACGCTTAAAACCACAGCTACCGCGAACGGGCGCTTGATTGATGTAGATTCCACAGGGATCAAAGTACCGCTTTCTGTGCTAGACAACTGAGGTGGATTAATCAGTTGCCAGGGTATCTCTTGCTGAGCCGCATCCAACCTCAAAGCCTCTCGTTTCTTCAAAAATTCTTTTAGGTTATCTGTGGCAACTTCTAGTTTCCGTTCTAAATCAGCCGTCTGGCGGGTCACAATAGGTAACTGTTCCAGCTTTTGATTAATCTGATTTTCGGTTTTGACAATGGTATTGTAGCGCTCTTCAAGTCCCTCAATTTGACCGATTATATTTTCCAGAATATTTTGAGATTCTTGATTCAACAAAAGCCGCAAATTTTGCTGTCGTTCACGCAAGATTTCCATGGGTGGGCTATCGGCACGAAATAGAGGGGATTCTGAGGCTATCTCAGCCTCTACTTTCTGAAGTTCATCGATTAACGAACCATAGGCGATTGCTTCCTGAGATAAAATAGCCGTTGCATCAGCTTCAGTCAACTGCTTTTGCAGCGTTTGGTAGAGAGCGCGAGTTTCAGCTAGTTGAATTTCTGTGTTTAAGCGCTCTGTCTGAATATCCCTGAGATGTCCAGTCAGGGCTTGGTCGGCTACATTAGGATTGACTAAATTGTACTGTTGGCGGAGGTTTTGCAATTGTCCCTGAAGCGTATCAACTTGCTGCTGAAGATCAGGCAGTTGAGCTTTAATAAATTTAAGACCTTGCTGAATGCTTTTTTGACGCTCTTGTAAGCTATAGTTTAGATAAGCTTGAGCAAGTTCTTCTAGTACAAATTCAATTTTATTGCTATTTTGATCATGATACCTAACTTCTAGAATCTTTGTGCCTTCTTCCTTGTCATCTTTTTCATAAGTGATGCGAGAAATAGATAGGCTATTCTTTAGTGAACTATAATCAATCTCTGGATACTGAACTTGCAGTTGCTGAATCACAGGCATCAGGATTTGCGGACTTTGCAAAACCCGAATCTGTGTCTCGTAGTCCAACAAGCTTTTTTCTATCTGAACTCTCTGGATGTCTAAGTTTTGATTTTGAGACAATAAAAATTGATCTCTTAGCTGACCTTCAGCTGTGACGGGTTCGACTAAAAGTTTAAATGAACCTTGATACTCTAGAACAGTCTGGCGCTTGTTCCAGACCAGCCAGAGTCCAGAGAGTACGATCAAGGCAAAAGCCACGCTCCCCATCACTAAGGCTCGACGACGGGCAACAGCAAACACCCAAGCTAGATCAATGGTCTGTCCGCTACTTTCATCAGGTTCGGTTGGGTGGGCTTGAGACCACGACTGATGGGATTTTCCATTCGCTTGACCTGAAAACGGTGGTAGATTGTGTTCGGTATCCATCGAAAGCACCTCTAGCGTCTTGGGTGTACTTGTAACCCAGAAAAAGTCATAATACCTGTTTGATCCAGTTTTGCGGGAGCCACAGGCGAGAACTTATCCATAAATCTATTCTACGAAAGTGCTAGGTGAGATGACTGGACTCAGTGCTGGCGCTGATTCTGCCGGATTTTCGCGAAAATACAGCAATCTTAACAGGAGACTTACCTCGGGCTAAAGATTCCCAAGAAATCAAAAAATCTGAACAATCCGAAAACTGGCTCTACGGGGGTTAATACTGTGTCCAGAGTATCTCCAACTTTAGCGATCCCAGAGCGACCCACCACAATAATGTCATTATCGCGGAGTGGGTTAGGGTAAACATTATGTCAAACCTGACATACTTTCTGCATATATTGACTGAGGGTTTCAGAATCCAAAGAAATCAAAAAGTCTGAATAATCCGAAGATTCGATCTACGGGCGATAACGCCGTTCCGATAGTATCTCCCACCTTGGCGATTCCAGAGCGACCCACCACAATAATGTCATTATCGCGGAGTACGGGATTGCTTGACTCATTGATCCCTTGGGCAAAATCAATTGGTACAGTACGTTTAGCAACAGTGCCATCAGGGTTAAGCCGAATCAGCTCCACAGAACTTTTCCGGGCGCGGCTTTGGTCGAATCCGCCGGCTGCCAAGAGGGCTTGATTTAAAGGGGTATTGGGGGGCACATCCACAAGTCCTGGTTCGGTTACTTCTCCAACCACACTCACCTGAATGGTATTGGGGGCAAAGTTAGCCGTCGCTAATTCCGTTGCCTCTGCCGGACTGACATCGGTAGCTGTGGGAACTATAATTGTATCTCCTTCTTGGATAACGGCGTCTTGTGTGAAATCGCCTGCTTGTAGAAGTTGCCACAAATTTACCGAAATAATTTGTTCTGTGCCTGTTTTAGTCACGCGGCGGATCTGAATCTGGCGAATATCTGCCATGGGTTTAATACCCCCCGCTTCCTGGATTGCCAAGGTTACCGTGGGGAAGCCAAGGGTTTGTTCAGACCGAGTGGGATTTTCTCCAGAGACGGTATAGGTACCGGGACGGTTGACTTCACCAACCACGGCAACAGTACGAGGCGTATCAGGCGCAGGCGCAAAGGCAGTTGCTGCGATTTGCCGCGCTTGTTGGAGATTGACTTGAGTTGAGGTGGGGACAAAAATAGCATCTCCATCGCGCAACACCAGATTTTGGCGTAGATTGCCCGTCTGCACAAGTTGCCAAAGATTGACGGTGAACACTTGCTCAGAAGCTCGGCTTTGGGGACGACGAATCTGAACCTGGCGAATATCAGCGGACAGCGTTACTCCCCCGGCTTCTGCCAATGCCTGGGTTAAGGTTGCCTGTCGTGGTCCGGTGGCAAATCCACCGCCTCCTGTTTGCACTAAGGCGTAGTAGCCCGGACGATTGACTTCCCCGGAAACAGAAACAGTGATGGGACGAGGTGCTAGGAGAATGACAGTGACGAGGGGCCGTTTCAGGAAGCGAGCATACTGATTGGATATAGTCTGGGTCGCTTGTTCTAAGGTCAGCCCTTCCACAAACACGCTACCCACGAGAGGTAGGGAGAGGGAACCCCCTGGTGGAATCTGGTATTCTCCACTATACTGGGGAACTTCTAGAATATCCAGGCGAATGCGATCGCCACCGCCTAAGGTGTAAGCTGACTCAGAGGGTAATGAATTGACTGGCGATTGGGGGAGTGCCTGGTCTTCAAAATTCGGTAACTGAGCGATACTAGGAGATACGGACATCATGATCAGTGGTACTGAACAGAGTAGACCTGTCAAAACTGACGGCGTTCGTTGTAGAGGTATACCAACCATAGGTCATCTCGCTCCTGAGACTGTGACTATTCTTAATTTTATCTTGCCAAGAGTTATAATTGTTCTAAGTCTTAGGTTTGAACTAAAATATAAATGAATGTTATTCAATGAAACAGTTAATTTTACATCCTTTAGTTTTTACATTACTTGTTTTAGCATCAATTGTTTATTTTATAATCAGCTATCAACTCATTAGTCGTAATCTTAAATGGGCTAAAATCATCGAAAAAATCTTTATTATTTCATCAATGTTGATTATCGGCGGGATGACGATAAAGTTTACAGGCAGGTTTCATCCGCAAGCGTTTTATGTACCTGGACAACGATTTTCTTATATTCTTATGGCATTGAGTTTCTATGCCCCTTTTTTCGTGTTACTTTTGCCCAGATTTCGCTATACGTTAAGATCCTATATTTCTGCTTTAATTACCTTTTTAAAAGCCAATCCATTTTTTTGTATTTTTATTTTGTTTAGATTAATCGCGTCTATTTTGTCAGCAACACCAGAGCATACATTTAAAGCTACTATCATTTTACTTATTGTCACGGTTTGCTTTATCTATGTAGGAAAACAATATAGCATGAAAGGGTTGTTTGATTTATTGCTTTGGCATCATGTCATTGCTCTATTGCTAAGCTTATTTTTTGGCAGAGATTCTAATTGGAAGGGTATTTATATCCACAAAAACATTTTTGGTTTTACCATGGATTTAGCAGCCATTTTATTGTATTTGCAATCCATTCGTGTTCCCCGGTATAAGGCTTTGTTTTTGGCTTTGTCTGCTTTAGCCGTTTTTTGCGCTCTACAATCCAACAGTGGAATGGCTAAAGTTTTGTTAATTATATTAATTTTCTTATTAGTTTTTCTTCGTTTTCTCAGGCAGTTACCTCCCCGTTTAGCGTTTGCTTCTATGGGGATATTTCTGGCAATAGGAATTAGCCTCGTTATTTTGATCAGTGAAAATGCAGAGTATCTGATCGTAGAAAAACTGGGCAAAGATATGACATTAACAGGACGAACTTACATTTGGCGAGAAGTTATCAAAGCAGTAAATAAGCATCCTTGGTTTGGCTATGGATACGAAGGCTTTTGGCAATTTTGGCGAGGACTTGATAATCCAGCACTTATGCTAAGATTTCCTGAATTTAATGGTTTTATGCCCGAACAAAGCCACAATGGTTATTTAGAGATTGCTCTAGAGGTGGGGTGGATAGGATTGGCACTCTTTATTGCTTCCTTACTAATAAGTGTTTATTATGGAGTTTTGCATCTAACTCGGAGTCAAGACCCAGAATCAGTCTTACCTTTGTTAATTTTTACCTATATTATTATGACTAATGTGACCGAATCTGGTATAAATTATATTTCTATGACTTGGATTTTGTATGTTTTTATGGCAACCCGATTGAGCCTGAATACCCTAGATAAACCCAGTATGAATCTTAACATTCAAAAACCTATTGTGCGTAAGTCAAAATTGCCATTTACTAGAACAAGTATCCGAGATTAAGGGTAATAACCAGTCTATTGTTTTGTTCCAATTTTTTAAACTTTATTTTTTAGTGGATGTAAAACTTTAATGTTCGATAGGCTAACAAGATTAATTCAAAAACTTAGTCCCGGCTTACGTCAGGTTATTGCCAATGTCTCGTGGTTACTGGTGGATAAGATATTCCAACTGGGGCTGGGTTTAGTGGTAGGTATTTGGGTTGCGCGTTACCTACAACCCCAAAGCTATGGACTTCTCACCTATGCCTTTACATTTGTCTCACTATTTCGTGCGATTGCCGAATTAGGTCTAGGTACGCTCGTCATTCGTGATATTGCTCGTGATCCTTCTTGTAAAGAGGAAACCCTTGGAACTGCTTTTGTCATTCGCTTAATCGGGGGTATCGCCACTCTCCTATTAACGGTCGGAATCATTTCTTTACTTAAACCAAATGATTACCTAACTCGCTGGTTAGTTGGTATTGTTGCCACCAGTACAATACTTCAAGCATTTAAAACCATTGATTATTGGTTCCAGTCTCAACTCAAATCTAAATATATTGTTGTTGCTAACAATTTTGTTTCGGCTGTCTATGCCGTGTTAAGAATTGTATTGATTCGGCTACAAATGACTGTGATTGCCTTTGCCTGGGCAAGTTTAGCTGAATCTGCTTTAAGAGGGTTGGCAATGGTTATTGCTTATTATATCAATGGTAATCATCTAAAAAGATGGCGATGGAGTTTTCAACGAGCCAAAATTTTACTTCAGGAAAGTTGGCCCCTCGTTTTTTCGGGATTAGCTGTTTATGTCTATTCAAAAATTGATCAAGTAATGCTAGGCTCTTTATTGCCTGATACAACTCAGCTGGGATATTATTCAGTGGCGGTAAAGCTATCGGAAATATTTGATTTTATCCCGGTGATTATTTATCAGTCAGTATTTCCAAAATTTTCAGCTTTGAAGCAAAAAAATCCCGATGAATATATTGAAAAGATGCAAATTTACTTTGATTCTATGGCTTTGTTATGGATATTAATAGCTCTGCCAGTTTCTTTATTATCGCCTTACCTAATTGGTCTACTGTATGGTCAATCTTATGCGTCTTCAGCTTCTATTTTATCTCTGTATATCTGGGCACAGTTTGGTAGCAATTTCGGGCTAGCCAGAAGTGTTTATCTTGCTGTAGAGAGTATATTA
This sequence comes from Coleofasciculus sp. C1-SOL-03, assembly GCF_040220555.1. Lineage (NCBI taxonomy): Bacteria > Bacillati > Cyanobacteriota > Cyanophyceae > Coleofasciculales > Coleofasciculaceae > Coleofasciculus > Coleofasciculus sp. C1-SOL-03. The sequence goes on along the minus strand of NZ_JAVJUO010000110.1, from coordinate 26,307 downwards.
CAATATTCTCTTTATTTAAGTGGTGTAGGAGCATTAATAAATATAGTAATTAACTGGATATTAATTCCAAGATTTGGAGCAATTGGCGCTACTATGGCTACACTCATTACTTATTTTATAGTAATCGTGATCATGAACTTTTATTTTAGCGAATTAAGATTAGTTGGCAAAATGATTTTCCGCTCTTTCAACTTTTATAAGGGTGCTTCAAGATTAATGGAGTTGATCCGATGATTGAAATTAAACCTATTATTCAACACCAGTCCAATTGTCCCTATTGCCAAAGCTATCTCAAACCTATTCAAGTAAGCTTTATGGGAATGCACGTTATGGTTAGCTCTAAATGTATTAAATGTCAGAGTGAACTCCTGGAAAGTCTCCCTGTTAGTCATGCTATTCAAAAACCTTATCAAATTGATTACGAGAAAGGAGCCTTGTTTGGATATGAATCAAGTCCCGTTGGGTTAGCAACACACCTCTTTAAATCTATTCAAAATCCTGAAATTGAAAGGCTAAACATTTCTAAAGAAGTTTTTCGGGTTTTTCATGAAGTTATTATTTTAAACTGCATTGACTATCTGTATGGACATTGTTTACTCAAGTTGCTTAATGCTCAGAGGCATTTAGATCATCAGTCGGATTTTGGCTTAATCATTATAATTCCCCAATTCCTGAGATGGATGATTCCCGAAGGCGTTGCTGAAGTGTGGACAGTGCCAATCCCTCTCAAAAAGGGACGATGTTACTATCCTAGCTTGGCTGAGTTTGTCAGTGAAGAATTGAAACGCTTTGATAAAATTTATATCAGCAAGGCATATTCCCATCCTTGTCAGTTTGACATTACTCGGTTTACGGGAGTAGAAAAGCATCGCTTTGAACAAAAAGACATTAAGATAACATTTATATGGCGTGAGGATCGCCCATGGTGTAGTATGTCTTTTTTCAGACTTATCAAAAAACTAAGAATACTTCACCTGGGATTATTGATCCAGAATTGGCGGGTAAAACGATTATTTAATAAAATTAGGTTACAGGTTTCTGAAGCAAAATTTGTGGTTGCAGGACTAGGTACACAGACTAAATTCCCTAAATGGATAGAAGACGTAAGAATTGATAAATTTGACGAAAAAATAGAGAAGCAAATGTGTAAACTCTACTCAGAAAGTCGTTTAGTTATCGGTGTTCATGGCTCCAATATGCTGCTACCCTCTGCTCATGCGGGTATGACACTAGATTTAATGCCACCCCGCTGGGGTAACTTTGCTCAAGATATCCTTTATCAAGAAAATGATTCTAGGCTAGCTTCCTTTCGCTATCGATATCTGCCAGTTGAAACCAGCATTAGCCAGTTAGCAGACATAGCTTCATCTATGATTAGAGAATACGGGGATTTTGTCTTGAATATGACTGCTGATAAGCCTCAATAAGACACTTCAGAGCTAATTGACTTGGATAAACTGGGAGTATCCCATTTGGGAAAAAGCATTACCCAAAGTAATGACATTGCCAGGGTTTCAGCCCCTCTTAAAAGAACGAACCTCTTTAGGTCGCTATAATTCCGGGAAATAATTTTTTGCGGGAATTAGGTACAGTTCAATCTATTTATTTATCTTTATGAATTCAAATTTTCAAGTTGCGTAATTTCCTTAACTTGCTACGAATACCAAATAAAGAACGTCCTGCTCTCATAAGAACTTCGGCAACAGCCAGCCAAAACTCATGCTCACCAAGATGCTCTTTGAGTAGTTCATGATTTGCTATTAATACCTTGTACTGATCTTGACAATGCTTGAGTAAACTCATTTTAGATAAGCCGGAATCAGTCTGACGATAATTACTACCTACGATACCAGAATGCACCCATTGATTGGGAGATGCCGCTAGCCGTATTTTAAACTCCCAATCTTCATAGGTAGCAAAACTATCTCGTATGCCCCCAACATCTAAATAGAGTTTTTTGGGGATTAGCATATCTCTAGGTATCTTTACTACATTATTAACCATCCAACGCAACCTTTCTCTTCTCTCCAAACTCGCAAACTCTGACATATCCAAAACACGACTATGTTTTATGTCTTTGTGTGCAAGGTAAACATCCGAAAAAGCCACGACTCCTGGAGTATTTTTCATTGCTATAAACTCACGCTCAATTTTTCGTGAAGAGTACCAATCATCTCCATCTAATGTTGTAATTAATTTACTTTGAGCTGATCTAATTGCTAAGTCTCTGTTGGCTGCTACTCCAATATTTTTCTCCCTATAAATTGGCTGAATTTGAGAATATTTATGAGCAAATGACGCAATTAATTCTCTCGAATTATCTGTCGAGCAATCATCCGCAATAATAATTTCAGTCACTGGCAGAGTCTGATTAATTACGCTAGTGATAGCATCCTTCAAAACTATTTCATTATTATAACTTACAATAATACAGCTAATACTGGGCATGTTAGAGGTTTCGCTAATCTGTTTGCTTTTTCGATTACTGGACTTTGGACAAAACGCTTACAGGCACTACATCTAGGGTAAAAATTTAGAAAGCTTACGCTATATGCAGTGTAAAAATCCTATTTGTCCAAAGTCCAATCGATTAGGTAACTAACTTTTGGGACTGGTCAAGTCAAAAAAAGCTCAAAAAGTTACCTCTCTTGAATCCTTTCTTAAGTTCGTATAATAATATAAAATATTATACCTCACTTGGTTATTCCCTTGTCACGGGTGAGAACCTTCAGCCAAATTCCAACCCAAACTTACACCAGGTATCCACTCGTTCATCTCAATCTGAAATATGAACCGCGATCGCACTGCCATCCTGATCACTTGCCATAACCGCAAAGCCAAAACCTTAGCTTGTCTAGCCGCCTTGTTTAACCAGCTACTCCCGGCTGAAGTCACCCTGGATGTCTATTTAGTCGATGATGGCAGCACCGACGGTACAACCGAGGTAGTGCGACAAACCTATCCTCAGGTTAAGATTCTCCAGGGGGATGGGAACCTCTATTGGAACCGAGGAATGCACAAAGCCTTCGCCGAAGCGCTCAAACACGACTACGACTACTACCTCTGGCTCAATGATGATACCGTACTTTACCCAGACGCGATCGCATCCCTACTCACCACCTCTCACCACCTAGCCGCACAAGGGGAGGACAAGGCAATTATCGTTGGTTCCATGGCACATCCCGAAACGGGAAAACTCACCTATGGAGGTTTAGCGCGAAATAGCTGGTGGCATCCCTTCAAATATAAGCTGGTAGAACCCGGGCAAGACCCTCAACCCGTTGACACAATGAATGGTAACTGTGTCTTAATCCCCCGTTCCGTTGTCCAAGCCGTTGGGAATCTAGATCCTGCCTTTACCCATAGTATTGGCGACATTGATTACGGCTTGCGGGCGCAACAACAAGGGTGTACTGTTTGGGTAGCCCCCGGATATACCGGAAAATGCCAAACTAACCCTCCCCAAGCCCATGCCTGGTTAGCCCCCGAATTAACCCTGAGACAGCGATGGCAAAAAGCCAATCAAATCAAAGGGTTTCCACCCGCTGAGTCAAAGGTGTTTTGTCAACGCCATGCGAGTCGGTTGTGGTTTTTCTTTTGGATACTCCCTTATGTCAGATTGGTTTCAATTTCAATCTTTGGTGCTGCTGAAGATAATAAAACCTGACAACACAGAGACGCTTGAGCAAAAACTAATATTTTCCCACTACTTTTTCAACCATGGAGTCCCAGAATGAGAACGCGAGAGATTTTGAAAAAAATTGCTTACAACACCTTCAAACCCCTTGGCTTTGACATCCCACGCCGCCGAGTGAGAACGTCCCTAGCGGGAGTCCTTGATCATGTCAAATCTCTTAACTTCCAACCCCAAACTGTCATCGATGTCGGTGTCGCTTATGGCACATTTGAACTGTACGAAAAATTTCCTCAAGCCAAGCATCTCCTCGTCGAACCCGTAGCCGAGTGTGAAGGATTCCTGCAAGATATCTGCCAGAAATACAAAGCCCAATACGTCATCGCTGCTGCTGGCAAAAGTCCCGGAAGCATTATCATAAATGTCCACCCAGGCATACAGGGATCATCGATCCTCAAAGAAATGGAAGGCAGTGATGCTGATGGAGTTCCCCGTGAAGTCCCCATGGTAACCCTTGATGATTTATGTTCCGAAAAGAATTTAAAAGGCTCCTATCTGATTAAACTAGACGTTCAGGGAGCAGAACTAGACGTGCTAGAAGGAGCAAAAAATGTACTGCAAGAGACAGAACTGATTATCCTGGAAGTGTCTCTTTTTGAATTCATGGTTAATAGTCCCCAATTTTACGAAATTGTAACTTATATGAAAAGTCAGGGATTTGTGGTCTATGATATTTTTGGCAATTGCGTTCGTCCCCTTGATGGCGCACTGGCTCAAGTCGATATGGCATTTGTTAAGGAAAATGGACGATTTAGGGAATCCCATTTCTATGCCACGAAAGAACAACGCAAAAAAATGAAGATATGAAGTAGAAATGTAGCCTGCTACGTCTCTAAACAATGTTTCTAGCGTTTTTTCTATTTAATGTAGTTTAGGGGACTGAATATTGGAGTAATTAACAAGTGAAGACTAAAGAAAATATTAATGTCGCTTGGTTGCTTCCCTCGATGGAACGACAAAATTACTGGCAGCCACTATTTAAAGAATTCACAAAAACCTTTCCAAAAACTACCATTTATACTGGATATTGGGAAGGATTTGTTCCGGGATTTGATGGAACATTTACTGTTGAAGTGGTGGGAAAAACGCAATTTGTCCCCACAACTCAAGGCGCTGGTTACAGTCCCGGCTTAATTGTTGTATCTCCTCGAATTATCAGTTATCTGCTCAAGTTTCGACCTCATGTCATCTTTGTTAGTGGTTTTTCTCTCTGGACGCTCCTCGCTCTACTATTTAAACCCTTAGGAATGTGGAAGGTTGTTATTGTTTATGATGGTAGTTCCCCAACCATAGACTATATCAATTCCAGATCCCGTTTAATTTTGCGAAGCGCAATGGTTCGCTTCGCGGATGCCTTCATCACAAATACGAGTGGTGGCAAAAATTATCTGACCAAAGTCTTAGGCGCTGAAGAACAGCGGGTTTTTGCTCGACCTTACCAAGTCCCAGATGTCAAAACCTTACTGGGACGTCAAGAAGAGGACTCAGAACCTAAACCCGAGTTACAGCATCCCATTTTTCTGTTTGTGGGCAAAGTCATCCCTCGGAAAGGACTTCAGTTTCTCTTACAGGCTTGCACGATGCTCAAGCAGCAGGGCTATCAAAAATATACGTTGCTCATCGTAGGTGATGGAGAACAACGGGGAGAACTAGAAGCCTATAGTCAAACTCAGGGGTTAACCGATTCTGTACACTGGGTAGGTTGGGGAAATTATGACCGCTTGGGTGCTTATTTCCGTCAAGCCGATGTTTTCATTTTTCCCACTTTAGAGGATATCTGGGGGGTAGTTTTGCTGGAAGCTATGGCTTTTGGTAAAGCTATCTTGTGTTCTAAATGGGCGGGTTCCTCTGAACTTGTTGTGGAAGGGGACAATGGTTATATTTTTGACCCCTATCATCCGGAAGAATTAGCTGAACAGATGAGACGTTTTATGGATAATCCAGATTTAATTGTTTCAATGGGCCAACAATCACAGCAGTTTATTGCCCAGCATAATCCAGAAGCGGCGGCTAAGTTCCTGGTAGAGGTGACGTCTTTTGCCTTGAACCATTAAGGGGGTGTCAACAATTTACTCCGTCAAATCTTGTTATCAATTCATCAAGTAATCATCACCACCTATAGTCAAACATTTCTATATCTGAGCGATAACGGCGTGCTACTAAATCCCGAAGCTGATCATCGTAATAATCTTTATATCTACGGGAACTTGTTTGATTAAGATGGGGCATCTTGATACTTGGCAGCTGCAATGTTTTGAAAATTTCAGTTAAATCTTCATTGAAATTTTCTAATTTAGCCACTTTATGTACTAATAAACGCCCCTTCGGATCACAGACAAGTCTTTTTTGAGAACGAAAATGCTCATCCGATAATACATCCGGAATTAGTACCACCCTTTTCACAAATTGGTCGAAGGGCATTTCCGGATAAAAAACTTTCACCTGTAAAACTTGATTATAGCGATCAAAGGTAGAGGGAAAAGGATTATTAGCAGATTTTATTTTATTTCCATAACATGAAGCCAATCGATCCCAAGGATTACGAACCACAGTGAACCGGAAATAATCAGGAAATTGATTTAACCGTTGACCTGAAACCCATTCAAAATCGATAAAGTTAGGATCAAACTTTTGCTCAAGTCCACAAAGATCGGCGATCACTTGCTTAAGACTGGTACAAGCTGCTTTCGGAACCGGAAAGTAGATAAACTTGTAGGGGTGACAAACGATACCTTGCGGAATTCTTGCCTCCCATGCTTTTCGCACGTTAAATGATACCGTTTTCAAATATTTATCTATCTTAACCATGGGTCTACTGTACTTATATGAGTGTCTGGAAGTTGTCACTGTAACACTTTCCAAAATACATCCGGATAAAACCGTGCTGGGGTTAGCCGCTCAAAAAGTGACCGTAACTCTCGCTGCAAATCGCAAAATTCAGAGGGGGAAAGCCGAGAATGCCATTCCATCAACCGATCAGGCAACTCAGGTAAACGGGTAGAAGGAACTCGGACAATAAACTGATCCCACGGTATCTCTTCTTCCAAAGGTAACATAGAGTCTGTATCAATAAGTATTGGGATCTTACCTAGAGAAAGCGCCTCATAGAATCGCCAACTATAATTATCCGTACCGCGAACGCAAAGGGCATAGGCATTACGCATCAAATTGTCCAGAAATTGGCGACGTAAGTCTCCCTGTACGTTAGGACTCATCCCTGCTTTTTTTCGCCCAATAAAATCAGTCTTGATTCGCGGATCTTTTTCCAGAATCTGCATCACATCAACTCGCAGTGGGTGACAACAGGTCATGCGAATACCACGAGTTCTGCTACAGAAAAAATTAGTTGCCATACGACGGGTAAGATTTTTGGGCATCATCCTCCAGATAGCAAGTCCCAGGGTTCCTCCTTCACGACCACAAAAACTCACGGTTGGCAATGGTTCCTTCTCTAGGGGTTGCCAGTCACGGATGTCAAATTCTGCCATCAGATCAAATCCATCTGAATCAAGGAACGCCGGACTAATAATAATCCCTGGCTCATGAAGTGATCGATACCAAGAAAATCGAACAATATAGTCCAGCCACTTCGGTTTTCGCCGCTCATGACTGATATCAAAGCCAATTGACGGTAATTGTAGCTGAGACACTATTGCGCCAATTTCGTGGAGTCGCTTGGGGGAATAGAACGACACATTCGATGGCAGTAGAAATCCGTCAGCCTCTTCATCCTCAATAATTTCAAATGTCTCTTGAACCACCTGATTAAACGCTGGAGAATAAGCACCACGCCATGCCTTAAGAATTGGGCATCCATCGGGCCATCTATCCGCTTGTGCCAGTTCCACACCGAGAGTGGTCAGTTTAAGTTTCCGTTCCATAACTGTTGCATTGCTATCAACGGGTTACTTTTGTGCTACAACGTCTTGATAAAGCTGAACCCAAATTTTTGCTTTAACCTCCCAATCATAAACCTCCTTGACGCGCTTTTGACCGGCTTGTCCCAGCCGAACTCGTAACTCGGCATCACCCGCTAAACGTGTCATTGCCTCAGCTAAACCCTTAACAGTTTCTTGGGGATCAGAGGCTGACACCTTAATACCAGTTTCCTGGGTAACCTGAGTGGCAGGTCCACCCAAATTCAAGCAAATCACCGGTCGTCCAGCCGCCATTCCTTCCAAGCACGTCCATCCTCCAGAGTCATGTAGGCTCGGGTGAACTAAGACATGGCATTGTCCTAACTTATCCATCAATTGCTCACGCGGTAGCTTTCCCCAGAATTTGACTTGGGAAGCCACCCCTAGCTTTTCAGCCAGAGCTTGTAGCCGTTCTCGTTCAGGTCCATCTCCTAGCAGCCAGTAATCAGCCGCTGATAATTCCGCCTTGGCAAAGGCACGTACTGCCAGATGATAGCCTTTCCAGTGTAAAAGCCTACCCATGCTGATAAATCTCACGGGAGAACTCTCTGGGATTGGACACTGTTCTAGGCGGGCTAGCTCTGGCTTAGATAACCCTGTTTCGGAAAACACCTGCACATTGGTTGCGCCCAGCTTTAACAGCCGCTTAGCGGTTTCCTCCGTTGTCGCCTGAGCTAAGATACTTCGCTGAGCCGTAATCCGAGTAAATGGATCTTGCTCACCTAGCCGTTGAGCTAAGTCTCGCAGGGTTTCGTAAACCTTTCCCCAGCCACTAAAATCATGCCAGAAGGGCTTGGGTGCTTGTTCACCACCGCCCACAGGTCCCCAAATGAAGGGAATTGGCAACAGCGCTAGGAAGCTTGGCGACCAAAACTTGACGTATGTGACATGGTGGACTATATCAAAACCAATCTGCTGATACAACGGACGCGCCACAAAATAAGCTTGAATCTGCCATAGATAGTAGTGAAGTTGAACTGCCCCTTGCCTGCCTCTCCAATCTTCAGTCCAATTCAAGGGATCGAAATAGATAAAATGCAGGTTTTGGATGGGGTTACGAGCAAGTTCTGCCTCAATAGGATCGCGAAAAATCGTTCGGGTTAGCACCCAAGTTTCGTGATACTTGGCAACCGCCAGTGCCATATTCCAACCAACTCCTTCCTCGGAACCGCAACCCGGTTCGCAGGCATAGGCAGATACTAGAATCTTCATCAGTGGAGTACCTCTTCGTAAAAACTTAAGAGACTTCCTAAGGTAATTGACAGAGTATTATTCGAGAGATTTAGTTGTAAATCTTTCTGCTCAAGTCTCTATCGTTTTTAAACAAAATTCACCTGAACTACCAAATCATTATAGTCGAGATCGCCCCCACCCAGTTGATCCTCAAACCCAATGGTATTATCCCCCAGCAGGCGGACGTGGTCTACCCCATCCGGGTTAGCTCCCATAAAAGCAAAATAAGCCATTACGTCTTGATCACTCTGATTCAGGGGATTCTCTGCCAAAAACTCCTCTGCTGTACCATCAGCGATAATAAAGGGAGCAACTAACGTCCCAGCCGGGAGTCCAGCGTTTGTGTCTAATCGTTGACGAACCGCCGCCTCGGCATAACCGGGATCACCGGGTAGCAAACCTCCAATGCGACCATCCGGATCATCAATGACATAAAACCCAAAATTATTATCATACTCAGCGTCACTATTTATGCCAAACTGAGCTGGAACCATACCTGTTACCTGATCCCGTAAATCAAGAATTTCCCCTTCTTGCCCTCCTTGTAACAGAGTTCCGACTCCTGGATCAGTCTCCGTGAGTTGAACCGTGAAAACTAAGTCATCAAAGTCTCCATCGTTCCCATCTTCCCAAGCTAGCTGATAACTATCATCTCCCAATTCTGATACCTGTACAGGGTCAAACTGATCCCCATTGGCAGAGGTCAAGCCAAAAAATACATTGTCAGGAGTACCTCCAGTTGCCAATTCAGTCCGTACTGTATCCGTGGTACTCTCTTTAACCAGGTAAAACCCAAAGTCCTGACCCCTATCCACCCCAAATTGACGGGTGAAGCTTAAATCAGGAAACTGATTTCTGGAAAGCACTGAGAAAATAACTTGGGATTGGCTGAGGGCGGCTTCCAGATACCCAGCTTCCCCAGGAGCGATACCGTTAATATAACCCGACTCATCATCCACCCAAAAAATTCCAACTTCATTAACTTTATCCGTGTCACTTCCCGTTAAATCAATTTGAAGTTGCACCGCATCTGAGTCTCCTGCGATCTGGAAAATATCCTCGGATGTCCGACTCAGCGCAAGTTCCTGGATGGGTTGAGGGTTGGTTATTTTATCCGTGGTTACCTGGGCGAAAGTAGCAGAGGACGCCCCAATTTCGTTAATTGCCCTAAGGCGATAGTAGTATTGTGTGTTCGCTGTTAAGTCAGTATCCCGGTAACGGGTAACATCAGCCGCTGTGGTGGTTATGACAGTCCAATTTTCTTGGTCGCGCGATCGCTCTATTTTGAACCCTGTCTCATTATTACTCCGATCCGCCCACGTTAGTTCAATGTCCGTATCTGAAATTGCTGTAACGATTAAGTCACTTGGATCGGCGGGAAATGTGCCTCTAGGAAGGCTAATTACAGCCCCGGCTGTTACATTTGGATTACTGGGTAAGGGTGGTGTTTGCACCATACCGCCGTTATCTATAAATTCCCCCAGTTTAGGGTCAATGAACGTAACATTTGGAGTGCTTTTAGTGTCACTAGGATCGGGTTCTATAGATTGGAAATTGCCGCCCCCATCTTTGAACGTAATATTCGTGTGATGATTAACCTTTGAATCTCTACCATCATTGTCGCCAAAGTTATCGGCAAGTAGGGTATTTGCCAACGTGACATTGGCTGACTCTTCTGCCCAAAATCCTGCGCCTTGAAAGCCTGTATAATTATTGGCAATGGTGGTGTTGGTAATAGATGTGGGATAAGGATCATTGGATAAACGAATGGCTCCACCAATACCCCCTTTACCATTGGTTGCTTCTGCTCGGTTCCCGTAAAAGGTACTATTGTCAATCGTAACTCGCTCAGTCTCTCCTACCCACAAGCCCCCACCTTGACCCAGTGAAGGGTACTCCGCCAACGCGATGACTTGATTGTTGGCAAAGGTGGTATTACGGATAATAAACTCACCCAGGTCTTGTCGAACGCCACCACCCGCAGCGAATCCTTCGGCATTTGCCCTAACCTGGTTATTAATGATCGTGCTATCTTCCAGGATAACTTTGTCGGCTTTGTAAACAAATAAAAATAGTCCACCACCGTTACCAAAAGCAGTATTACTATCAAACCGACTATGGCGAATTTCAATAGTACCAGAGGTTTGACCATCATCTTTGAGGGAAGCTCCATCCGTGAAGATTGCCCCACCGCTACCCGTTGTGTTGTTTTTAAAGAACGTGGAGTTTTCGACAGAGAGACCCCCTAAGAGGTTGTAAATTGCCCCACCTAACGTCGCTTGGTTATCGGTAAAAGTAGAGTGTTCTACGGTGAGAGTACCTAGAGGAGCGTTAATTGCCCCGCCTCTAATTGACTTGTTATCAATAAACTCGCTACCGATAACGGTGAGAGAGCTTTCAGTATCAATCGTAATCGCACCGCCACCTCTATCTTCATTGCCTAATGCACTATTTCCCTCAAATGTACTGTTAATGACAACCGTCGTGCTGCGCCACCCGCCAAAGATAGCACCTCCTCCATAATCCTGAACGTGATTGTTTTTAAAGGTGCTATTCTCTACCGTAAGTTTTGTGCCACTTGCCGTCCAAATGCCAGCGCCTGCCAACTCCTTATCGACTCCACTGGTTTTGCCATTGGCAATATTCAAATTCCGTAGGGTGACATCAAGAAAATCACTAAATGAATTACCCTGTATCAAAAAAACGCGGGATGTCTTATTTCCACTGATGGTTAAACCTGGGGCATTTTTCCCATCAATAATTAGATCTTTATTAATTTCTAGTTGACCCCTGGTGAGGGTAATCGTCTGGTTCGCCAGACTGGAGTCAAATTCAATTGTATCCCCTGCCTGGGCTTGCGTGATCGCAGATCTCAGAGAACCCGCCCCACTGTCAGCAGCGCTTGTAACCGTAATAGTAGTCATAATTTCTATAGCATGCACCCGTTTTTTGCCAGATTAAATCTATCCCTCGCCCAGAAAATGAAACTCAACGTGTATCTAGGTCAAGGGATTCTCTAACAGGGCGTCACCGTGTTAATACATCATCAACCTTGGATTACAGCTCATAACCCATGAACAATGACGCGAACTAAACAGTGTCACCGAGTTGGCTTAGATCATGTTTCAAGTCGAGGGACTTGTGAAAAATTTAATCGCTAGACTGAACCCTGTAAGTATATTTTCTCTGTCTGTAGTAAAACTACTGAATTGAACCAACTACTGTCTACCCCGAAATAGACTCTTCACAGACTCTTCATCAACAGCCTGTCGTAACTTCATGAAAACTTTACAGTAATTTGACCAACCCTTCTGACATCTGCCATCTGCCTCGTCCTCATCCAAAAGGGGGAAGTTAACTTGGATTAGTCGGATTACATCTGGAACGGTTGACTCTTTACAAAACTTTGTAAAGAATTGTTACATAAAGATTCGCAATTGGTTGATTTACATTTCAATCTATGTACAACTATTGACATGACTGAGCAATTAAAAGTAAATTGCTTCCCATAAAGGATTTTATTCCCCAACCCAAAATAGGTTCACACCTAACTCCCCAGACTTAGCGAGATAAGGATAAACCCAAAAGTCGTTGACCGTGCGTCTGGCTCACTCCAGGTCTATAGAAACAAGGTTTTGGGACTTCGGGCGATAAAAATACGAAACCCAGTTTGGGCAGCTATGAGGAAATAGGAATGAATACTCAAACATTACCAGTGTCTCCCAGTCAAACCAGTGTCATCGGAATTGGTGTGCATCGGACAAGCTATGAGGAATGTAGCGATCTGATTATTGAAAACGCTAAACGGCATCAATCGTGTACAGTAGCGGCGACAGATGTGCATAGCATGATGCGTGGTTATCTTGACCCCCAAGGTCATGGCTATCGCCTGAACCAGTTTACTGTGGTCACCCCAGATGGTCAACCTGTACGCTGGGCGCTGAATCTGTTTCGTAAATCGGGCGAAAAATACCTGCGCGATCGCGTCCGGGGACCTGAACTTATGTTAAGGGTGTGCGAACGAGCAGCGGCTGAAGGCGTGAGTATTTTTCTTTATGGTTCAACCGATTCGACGTTAGAGCAACTGAAAGTCAAGCTGACTGAAAAATTCCCGAATTTGAAAATCGCTGGCGCAATCTCTCCACCATTTCGAGCATTAACTCCAGAGGAAGATGCGGAGTACGTGCAAACCATTCGCCAATCCGGAGCAGGTATCGTTTTTGTTGGCTTAGGATGTCCAAAGCAGGAAGAGTGGGCGTTTACTCATCGTCATCGATTGGATTGTCCTATACTTTGTGTCGGTGCTGCGTTTGATATGCACGCGGGTCAAGTTCACGAAGCCCCAATTTTAATGCAAACGTTCGGTTTAGAATGGCTCTATCGATTTATGCAAGAACCCGTTCGTCTTTGGAAGCGCTACCTATTAATCAATCCGCTTTATCTGGTTCTGGTCACTTTGCAGTTTTTCAAAGTTTTGCCCCGCCAAAAAAAGCATAATCGCATCGACTACCCAACCTTTCATATTATATGAAAATAGAAAGGCAACTCGATAACGTGGGAGATTCTCATTGAGCGATTCAACGCTGGAGCGGATTTTAAACCAAGCCACTCAGCAGGCTGAAGCGGCTGAGGTTTACTATTTGTCCAGTCAAGATACACCGATTAATTTTGAAAATAATCGTTTAAAATCCCTGCAAACCAAAGCCCGTGAGGGAATAGCGCTGCGACTTGTCTGTGATGGACGTCTGGGATTTGCCAGTTCTACTGATTTGAGTCGCCTAGACGACTTGGTATCCGCTGCGATACAAACGTCTGAAATTGGCGCTCAAGTCGAGTTTGAGTTGGCTAGGGATGTACAACTGACGACACCGAAAAGCGATTTTCAGCCCCCACCCACCCAAGAATTGGTTGAGGTGGGACAAGGGTTAATTGAGCAGGTTCATGCTTATAACCCAGATATATTGGTGGATGTCGGGTTTCACATTCGCTCTAGCTCGGTGAAAGTTGCTACCACGAGTAATGTTTGGACACAACGAAGCCGCCAAATTCTGAGTGCTAGTCTATCAGGGAACTTAGTCAAGGGGGAAGACTTTCTTCAAGCTTATAGCTATGATATTCAGCGGGATGGGTATCCGGATTGCGATCGCATCCTGCAAGACTTGCTGCTAAAGTATAGACGAGCAGAGCGACAGGCGACGATAACCAGTGGCACGTTCCCGGTTCTATTTACACCCAGAGCAGCAGCCAGTACCATTGGGCGCTTGTTTGATACGATTCTTTCTGGGCAAGCCGTGGTACAAAAGGCGTCTCCTTTAGCAGATAAAGTGGGTGAACAACTCTTTGATCCGCGTTTAACCTTGTTTGAAGATCCAAATATTGGTGCTTCCGCTTGTCCGTTTGACGATGAAGGAACACCTACCCACAGAAAAGTATTAATTGAAAATGGTAGTGTTAACCAATTTTACTGGGATCGACGTTGGGCGGCGCGAGGGGGATGTCAACCGAGTGGGAATGGTTTCCGGAGTGGGTTATCTCGTCCCACACCCGATTTGGTGAATCTGTGTATGATTCCAGGAAAGACAGCCATGCCAGATTTAATTGCTGGGATGAAAGAAGGGCTGATTGTTGATCAAGTGCTAGGTGCCGGTCAATCGAATCAGCTAGCTGGAGAGTTTTCCGTGAATCTGGATTTAGGTTACAAAGTCGAGAATGGGGAAATCGTGGGTCGGGTTAAGAATACTATGGTAGCGGGTAGCATTTTTGAGGCGTTTAAAAGTCTAGTCGATTTAGGAGTGTCACCCGAATGGGTTGGGGGAAGCGCTTATCTACCTTGTCTGTTATTTGAAAAGTTAAGTGTAAAAAGTAAAAAGTAAGTTGTAGGAGTGGGTTGAACGCTTTAATTTTGATACCCATCGATAAAAATACGGTCACAGAGAAAGGAGTAAAGTTGGTGAAACCAGCATTGATACATGGATTTTTGCTCGTTCGTCCGGTTATCAGTCGCCTACGGGTGATTGGCGTTGTCTTTCTGGTGTCATTACTCCTGTCTGGCTGTGTCAAGTATGATGTTTTAGTTAACGTCAAGGATGAAAATCACGGCGCGATTGTGCAGCAAATCCGCTTGGGAGAACAACTGAGAAGTTTTAGTAATGCTCAAGCGACTGAATGGCTCAAAAGTATTGAACGACGTGCTAAAGAACTCCAGGGAAAAACGACGCGCCGTTCTCCGCAAACGCTTGTCGTAACTATTCCATTTAGTAATGGGGAGGAATTGACCACCAAGTTTAACCAATTTTTCAATCCAGTCAACCCAACTCCTAGGAAGGCTAAGGATAGGGAAACCGTTGATTTACCCAGTCTTGACTCGACGTTAAGCCTGGATCAACGTAGCTTTTTCGTAGTGCAACGGAATCAGTTAAACTATGAACTGGATTTGCGATCGCTAGCCGTGCTTTCGGCAAATGGGAGTGTAATAGTTAGTCCGGGTTCGCTGTTGGATTTGCAGTTTAGTTTGCAGACGCCTTGGGGCGCAAACATTATTGATTTGGGGGATAATACCATTACCCCCCAGATTTACGAAAATGGGCAGCTTGTGTGGACTCTGATTCCCGGTCAACTTAACCGCCTAGCTGTCGTGTATTGGGTTCCTAGTCCTCTGGGAATCGGAACGATTGTGATTGTTCTGTTGGTATTAGGGGGTTTTTATGTGAAGTATAAGTCGTTTGTAGTAACAGAAGCCTAAGATGTCCGATATAGTTAGTTGAAAAGGAAAAAATTTCATGGAATTTATATTCAAACGCCAATTAATGAAATTAAGAAGCTTTTTATATAAAAAATTTAGCTATAGAAATATTAATATATTAACGATGGCTGATGGAAATAAATTAATAGGTCAGATCTTGAAAAACCAAGCTCCATCAGCTATTGGCAAAATAGGAGCGACAGAAAACCAAGTTATTCGAGAATTTTTAATAAAAGGGAAAATAGATGCTTCATCAAAATCAGCTCTATTCCTGTACAATTATTCAGGAGTTTTTCCAAGAAAAGATAAAATTATTGAAGCATTTTGCATTCAATTTATAGATGCTATAAAAGAGCTTGATATTCTGGCATCGTGGTTCAATTATGGAGAAGCTAATATAATAAAAAACTATGCGAATCAAGCAAAAATAACAGTATTGAAGGCATTAGAACCTTACTATCATGAAGACCCTTGGAGTAGATATTTAGAAAACAAAAAAATATTAGTCATTCATCCGTTTGCGGAAAGTATAGAAAAACAATATAAAAACAGAAGTAAAATATGGGCAAATAAAGATTGTCTTCCTGAATTTGAGTTAAATACAATTAAAGCTCCTTTGTCAGATTCTATTGTTAAATCCGAGTTTAATAATTGGATTGAAGCGCTAAATTACATGAAAAAAGAAATGGAGCAACAAGATTTTGATGTCCTTATTGTAGGTGCGGGAGCCTATTCTCTTCCCCTTGTTGCTCACGCCAAAAAAATGGGTAAAATTGGTATACATCTTGGTGGAGCAACTCAAATTTTATTTGGGATAAAGGGAGGACGTTGGGATAATCATGAAATTGGGCAAAAGTTTTACAATGATTATTGGATTCGTCCCTCAAAGCAAGAAACACCTGAAAACCTCACTAAAGTAAGATCTTCTGAATATTGGTAGACCAAAAATCAGCTCCAAAAGACCGTTTTACCTGTAGCTAGGTAGAAGCGTTTGTCCAACCTTCAATACAGTTATCAATCATAAAAATATTGTCAGTAAACAGAGCAATAAGGCTTCAGTCCATTCCACCACCGCCCCATAAGTATCCCCCGTATGTCCTCCCAACTGGCGGTAAAACCAGAACCCAGTCAAAAGCGCGATCGCACATCCTCCTCCGGCGCTAATGACGGCTAATTCCAAACTACCTCTATTCACTCCTAGGGGTAATCCACATACCCCTAGGAGTAAAAATGCCCCCCACAGACTATCCTGAGGCACCTGAATCCCTTGTTTATGAAATGCGCCTTTCCCTGTGGGTTTAAGGTACGGATACATCGAAATCGCCACCACTTGTCCCCAGCGCCCCCATCCAGCTACAGTGATTAATGCCAACCAGCGATGAGTCTCAATATCTGTAAGCGCCGCCATTTTTAGTAAAAGTAGCGCGATCGCTGCCATCGCCCCAAACGCCCCAGTAACACTATCTGCCATAACCTCCAGCCGCCGCTTCGGATCTTGTACCCCTAAGCCATCTGCCGTATCCATCACGCCATCTAGATGCAATCCTCCGGTTAGTGCTACCCAACTCACCACGATAATCCCACTCCGAGTTAAGTTGGGTACACCTAACTGTTGCAATACGGCGTCTAGCACAGCTAAGATAACGCCAATGAATAGTCCCACGACAGGTGCCCAACGGGCAATGCGCTCAAACTCTAATCCCCAACTCATGGGAATGGGGATACAAGTATAAAAGGTAATCGCACCCAGGCAAGACCGCCAGAGCTTTTGTCCCGCCTGCCACGCCTGTTGAATTCCCAACCACTTCATGACGACAAATCTCATCCAGGGGAACACAGGGGTAAAGCACCCCGGAAGCACCGGGATACAGGTATCACAGAGATATTGAGTGGTTTAGGATTGGGGGTCATGGTTTACTACACAGAAATTTACGTATATTGTCCGATGAATAGCGGGTGAATATTGGGATAGTATGGTTTAGTAACCCTACTGTAATACCCGTAACACTCAAGTATTTCAGATGACAATCCACTGGCACGAGCCTGTGGATGAATTTCTGATTCTTGATTGCCGCCGCTTCTGACTTGCCTTTAGCTGAGCAGTCGCTAAAATCGAAGCATTAGGTTTTTCAGTTGGGTCTTACATCAATGCCAATACTCTTTGCAAGGCAATATCAGCCCCTTATGCATCATAGGCTTTACCCATGAGTTATCATCAACCTCCACGCCGACTTCCCGCCCCTTGTATCATTGATACGGGCATTATTATCAATAAGCAAGACATGGGACGCCTACTCACTGATTTGGGTCGCGTCCGCTATAGTCACACAATCGATAGCAATCAGCAAAGTGAAGGAGAAGGATATGTGCTGGAAGTCTTTGCCGATTCCCGCCGTTCTACCCTGATTGCTAATCAAGCTATCTACATCAATGTCCAAAGTTTTGATTACTTGCAACTGCATCAGACGCCGGACAAGCAGGCTTATTTTGATTTAGTCCAGGATAACCGTCGGCTGAGACTGATTCCTTTATCTAACCCCTTACATGAGCAATCGGTGGAAACCCTAAACGCCGAAGCCCTAGAAGCTATGGTTACCCAGGTACTTAATGCCCGCTGGGACGTACAGATTGATGATGAGGGCGAATGTCCCTTCTAATCTGTTTTGCTGGTTGAGGATAAATGCTAGCGCAAGAAGGCTCTAAGGCAGGAGGCTCCAGAGCGGAAGGCTGTAAGGGTATGGTAGCGTTTGCGTCTATTTGTCCCTGCTGGGTATTTGCTGCCCTACTGCACTAGGGTAGTGCTGAGTCACCCTGAGAGCAGCCAAAATGGAGAAAGTTTTTCCGGCGTTAGTGTACGCCTTCTATCCTTGACTCTTTATTTACCAAATTGTCAAACAACCCTGACAATAAAAAAAATCGATGATGAGCCACAATAATCAAAGCATGATCACGAACCCTTAACCACGTTGGCTCAAAAACACAATTCATTTTCCTTTCAACGTCAGGCATGGTGCAGCCAAACCAAGGCACGCGCCGGATTACTGCACAGCCCCCATGGTCTGATAGAAACGCCCCGGTTTATGCCCGTGGGTACTTTGGCAACAGTCAAAACTCTAAATCCGGCTCAGTTAGAAGCAGCACAAGCGCAGATTATTCTCGCCAATACCTATCATCTGCATCTGCAACCCGGAGAAGCAATTGTCCAGCAAGCGGGAGGACTGCATCACTTCATGGGTTGGCAGCGTCCCATTTTAACGGATTCGGGCGGCTTTCAGGTTTTTAGCTTAAGCAAGTTGCGCCAAATTAGCGAAGAAGGTGTGGTTTTTCGTTCGCCTCGGGATGGACGGTTGATTAATCTCACGCCAGAACGGTCAATCGCCATCCAAAATGCGCTAGGAGCAGATATTATTATGGCATTTGATGAATGCCCTCCTTATCCGGCGAGTCGGGCGGAGATTGAGGCGTCACTAGAACGAACTGATCGCTGGCTGAAGCGCTGTGTTAATGCTCATACTCGTTCAGATCAGCAAGCGCTGTTTGGTATCGTTCAGGGTGGAGTTTATCCGGATTTGCGTCGTCAGGCGGCTGAGTCGTTGGTGTCCTTGGATTTACCGGGATATGCCATTGGTGGGGTGAGTGTGGGGGAACCGGTGGACTTGATCCATGACATTGTGACGGCGACGACACCTTATTTACCGCTTGATAAGCCGCGTTATTTAATGGGGGTAGGGACGTATCGAGAAATGGCACGGGCGATCGCAGCGGGTGTAGATTTATTTGATTGTGTGATTCCCACGCGCTTAGGGCGTCACGGGGCGGCGTTGGTTCAGGGAGAACGGTGGAATTTGAAAAATGCTCGGTTTCGGGAGGATTTTACGGCGTTGGATTCGACTTGTCCTTGTTACTGTTGTCAGAACTTTAGCCGCGCCTATTTGAATCATTTGGTGCGATCGCGGGAAGTTTTGGGCTTTATGTTAATCTCCTTGCATAATGTGACGGAGTTGATTCGCTTTACCCAAAGTATTCGAGAGGCGATTTTACGGGATACGTTTACCATAGATTTTGCCAGATGGCTAGAGGATGAGGTTGAGATAAATAAAACGATTTGATTTAAGTAGGCGAACATAACTAGGGTCTGCTGAATAAGTCTTGTGGTGAGGGGAAGCTGGGGGAGCTGGGGGAGCTGGGGGAGCAAGGGTATATTTTTCTTGAGCAAGGTGATGCCATATATTTGAAGGATGCTAGCCGATTTCCTTGAATCAAACCCTCTGTCAATAAAGCTCAAAGTATTGATGGGTTTTGCGGTTTTTGCTTTGTGCAGCAAGCCCTACTTATGACGAAGGGCGGGTTTTGTTGAGTGGTTATCGGTAGATAGCAAAATTAAATGGCTAAACCCGCCCCTACAATTGCCCCTACAATTGCCCCTATAATTGACGCCAACCAACGGCTCAAGGTTTGCCATCAGCAACCAAAGCACTTAAAGAATCGCTAATTTCTCCGGTGCTGAGATTTCCCAAATAGGTGACTTGGGTGGGGTAAGCAAACTCAATCTGACGCGCTTCAAATTCCTGTTTAAGCTGTAAATTAAGCTGCTGCTGAATATCCATATACAGGTTGTAATCACTGCTTAAAACGTAATATACCACCTCAAAATTCAAGCTGAAATCCCCATAATCACTAAAATGCGCCCGGTCAAAGGTGGTATTGTCCAGATTTTCCACAATACTTTGGACAATTTCAGGGATGAGCTGGAGTTTTTCTTGAGACGTTTCATACAGCACACCAAACTTAAACGCTACCCGTCGTTTGGGCATCCGCTTATAGTTGCGAATCCGCGAACTGGTTAAATCGGTGTTGGCAAAAATAAGTTGTTCTCCACTTAAACTCCGCAAGCGAGTTGTTTTAATGCCAATATGTTCGACTGAACCGAGGAAATCGCCAACAATGATAAAATCTCCCAATTCAAAGGGACGGTCAAAAAGGATAGAAAAGTAGCTGAATAAATCCTGGAGAAAGCCTTGAGACGCTAAAGCAATCGCCACACCGCCAATTCCTAATCCAGCCACAACAGCGGAGATATCAAAACCCAGATTATCTAACAAAAAGACAATTCCCAGCGCCCAAATCGCAATCCGAGCCGCCGGAATTAACGCATCCAGCGCCTGTTCCACGGTTTCACTTTGGCGACGAGTGAGCCAATACAGCCGGAAACCGTACTCCACTAAGGAAACTAAGAGGCGAATCCCTAGAATCGTGGCAACAATTAACGTCAACACGTCAATAACCTGATCCAGAATCGGATGTAAGGTGAGATTAGCAATTGCCACATAAAACGTGCCGAGATAAAGAAGAGGAATGACGGCTCGTTCAACAATCTGGATCAGGGAATCATCTAGCTGAGTTGTCGTTTTCGCCGCCCAGCGTTTGAGACGTCCCACAATCACCCGGCGGAGAATTTTAATCAGAAAAATTCCCACAACCAAGATGACAAAGGCGATGAGATAGTCTACGACTTGATTGTATAAAAATGTAACCTGTAAGAAATCTGACCTCATGAACTCCTTCAACGAATGATATTGATCCCTATCAGCATTGATGGTTATTCTTAATCATACATCACCCTTAAGGCAGAAATTGGAGAAATGTGAATGAAACGCTTATTATCATCTTTTAATCACTAGGAGAAAAAGAGGGTAATATCGTTGCTCATCTGACTCAGTTCCTTGAATCCTCTACCCTCTTCCTTTTGCCTTTTCTCCACCAAATACCGCTAACCCGTAATATTTCCAAGGTACGGCTACAGATTCAAACCCAGCCGCTTTCAACATTTCCAGATGGGCTGCTAACGTTGCTAGTTGGTCAGGTTGAGAATAACCATAGGAGATACTTTTACCTGTTTTTGTTCTAACTTCGGCTAACGTCGTTCCCTGTTGTACACACCATTCCTCGCGAATACGCTTATACATTTCGGACAAAATTGGCGATTCAGGGACAACCGGATCGGCATTCCAAAACATGCCGCCAGGATTAAGATTTTCCCAAATTTGGATAAACAGTTTTACCTTAGTTTCATCTGTCAAATGATGAATAGCGAGAGAGGAGATGCAAGCATCAAAACCCTGTCCAACCGATAACTGATGATTTGCCCAATCGCCAAAATCTCCTTCGATACCTGTCCACTGTTGACGATATCCGGCTGTTTCTAGCTTGGTTGTGGCAAATTCAATCATCCGGGACGAATAATCCACGCCGACAACTTGAACATCTGGACAGCGCTGGAGTACCTTGATACTCAGTTCGCCAGTCCCACAACCCAAATCGAGTATACGTTTCGCCTGAGACGGAATACAGCGTGCGATCGCCTCTAACATTTCATCATATCGCGGTAAGAGTTGCCGGATATAGAGATCAAACTCAGCCGTCTTCGCAAAAACTTCTCCGGGGAAGATGGAGTTGGGGGCGGCGGAGTCTGGAGGAGTCTGGATTGGGTTGGTGGGATGAGAACTCACGAGTGTTGAGGATAAGGACTACCATTGAGATTGTACCGAAGATATTTGGTTTAAGCGATCGCGGCGTTGCGCCTTGAAGCATTAACGGCTGTTTTTATAGATTCATGATGTCTTACAGAAATTGGTAATCAGGTGGGTATAGATACTATAATTATTATTTATCACATTTTACCTCTCTTCTCAGGCAATTTTCAGATTAATGTGGCATACCTAAATCAGGAGGTCAAGTTCGTAGTAAGCACTTTAGTGCCTTAAAATGCTAAAAATGACGACAAAAGTTTAGGTCAGTTTGTTGGTTGGCGTTATGCCAAGACACCTAACCTAATTTAGGCTAAAGCCCTTACTACAAACGAACCAGGGTGATATCACAATAAGGATTACAATTTATTCCAGTAAAATTCTGATGTCATCGAACTGGTTAAAACTATTCAGCTTGTTGCGGTCTCGTTTATCTCAACGAATTACCCTTTGGGTATTTGCGAGTCTTGTTTTTATTGAAGCTATCATTCTAATCCCCTCCTATTATCGACGCAAAGATGAACTTCTAAGCCAATTGGAAGACGTGTCCGGAGAGGTGGTTGAGAGTGTTGTGCGGCTGACTCAACAAGATATGTCTACGATTGTATTTGAGGAAGAAGTTGAACAGTTAACTCGTGGGTCTCAGGTTATTTTAGGGGTTACTATTTACCAAGCAAATGGACAACCGATGGGAACATTTGGCGAATCCCCCACGCTTACCTTCGAGGTTCTCCAACAGGCTGATACCCCGCGTGTTCGTAAGTTGCAGGGTCAACGATATGATGTGGCTTGGTCAGCCCAAGAACTCGGAAAACCGTACATAATTATTATTCGTCATGATGCGTCTTCGATTCAACCGCAGTTATACAATTTTACGCTGAGAATCCTAGGTTTAGTATTGTTAATTTCAGTGTTTGTCACCGGAACGACAATGTTAGTCTTAGGAAAAACCGTAATTGTTCCCATCCTGCAACTGCGTCAAGACTTAATTGCCGCCGGAGAAGCCATTAGTCAAGATAAGTTAAACCCAAATTTTTATGCTTTATCGGTTCAGCGCCATGATGAGTTAGGGGATGTCATGATAGCTTTTAATCAAATGTTTCAACGAATTTCCTGGGAAATTTCCGAACGCAAGCGGACAGCGGAAGTATTGCGGGTTGAACAAGAAAAGTCTGAACGCTTATTGCTAAATATTTTACCCGAACCCATTGCTGAACGATTGAAACAAAATCAAAGTTGTATTGCTGATGGCTTTACAGAGGTTACTATTTTATTTGCAGATATTGTTGGCTTTACCGAACTATCGGAACGCATATCACCGACCGAACTGGTTAATTTACTTAATGAGATTTTCTCAACCTTTGATAATCTGACAGAGAAGCATGGTTTGGAGAAAATCAAAACAATTGGTGATGCCTATATGGTTGCCAGTGGATTACCGAAACCTCGCCCTGATCATGCCGCCGCAATCGCGGAGATGGCACTGGATATGCAACAAGAAATCCAACATTTTAATGAAAAGCATCATGCTGAACTCAGTATTCGCATTGGCATTAATACTGGATCGGTGGTGGCTGGAGTCATTGGCACGAAAAAATTTATTTACGACTTATGGGGGGATGCAGTCAATACAGCTAGCCGTATGGAATCTCATGGACTTCCGGGTACAATTCAAGTTACAGCGGCGACGTATAAGTCTTTACAGGATAACTATGTCTTTAAAGAACGGGGAATAATTCAGGTAAAAGGGAAGGGGAAAATGATGACTTATTTTTTGATCGGAAAAAAGTTCCGGATTCATAGTATTAATTCGTGAACATAAAGCAAAAGGCAGAATACAGGAGGCGAAAGAGTTTACCCTTCTACCTTGACAATCAAATTCTTTGAGCCAGTATTAAAGCAGGGTGTCATCACAGTAAAACTGGTATATTTAACGGTTCTGACAATTGATGAGTACAGCGCGGCGCAAATAAAGCGACTAGTCAAGGTCACTGAAACGCTTGCTATGTAAGCCTTTTGAATCTTGAATTCCGCGAAGCAGTACTCAGAAAATCAGTCGCTTGTGCCAGATTCAATCATGGAAGTGCTTGGCTTGTGATTAATATCAAAACACCCTTGTTTTCTAGGATTCATCGTTTTATTCCAGTTGGGTTAACCCTGGGTGTCGGAATTGGATTGTCAATTGCGGCTACTGTAGCGGCTTGGGGATGGGCAACTAACCAAACCCGATTAGAATTACAACAACAAACCGATAACCTGACAACCACATTCCAGCGTAAAATTGATGAATATTATTATATGGTTGTATCCTTGAGCGCGTTCCACGAAGCGTCTGATCAGGTGCAGCAAGATGATTATGAAGCGTTTACCCAGCATTTTCTTTCTATCCATTCAGGCATTTTGACTCTGGGTTGGCTTAAACCTGTGTCAGCTAGGGAACGCCCCAGTTATGAAGCACAGATGGCAGAAATGGGGTTTGCCAATTTTTCGATTTATGAATACCATCCCGTAAAAAAACAGGTTATCGCTAAGGCGCGTTCGGATTATTTTCCGATTACGTTTTCTCCGCAACAGGATGTCATTGGCTTTGATCTGGCGTCTCATCCCGTGGGTAAATCTCTACTGGAAAAAGCACGTATGACAGGACAATTAGTCGCCACAAGTAAGCTAAAGATACCGGGTAAACCGCCAGATAGTCTGACTATTTTACTACCGCTTTACCATAATGATATGCCTCACAATACACCTGAAACTCGCCGTCAGGCTTTTCGGGGTGCAATGATTGGGGTTTATTCTTTAGAGGAAATTATCACGACTTCACTCAAAGGGCTACAGATTGATACGCTGAATTTTTGCCTATCTGATCCGTCTTTACCCTCTCCAGAACGTTATCTGGCGCTGTATCAATCCCAGACAAAAACGGTTGAGATGAAGCCTGATCGATCATCTTGCCGTAACCATCTCATCTATACCCACCCAATTCAAGTCGCTGATCAGCAATTGTCACTCAGTTTCTGGGAAATACCGCAAGATTCAGGTTTGGGAATTCCGCCTCTGGCTGGAGTAACCCTGTTGAGTGGCTTGCTATTGACCGGAATGTTAGTTTTATATCTGGTGCGATCGCTACATTACACGGCTGAGATTGAGGCAGAACGAGAAAAATCAGAACTCCTGCTGCTAAATATCTTACCAAAACCGATTGCCGATCGCTTGAAACAAAACCAGCAGACGATTGCGGATAGCTTCACGGAGGCGACAGTATTATTTGCTGATATCGTGGGGTTTACCCAGCTTTCGCAACGGATATCGGCAACAGAATTGGTAAAACTACTCAACGAAATTTTTTCCGCCTTTGATCAGCTTACCGAAACTTATGGGTTGGAGAAAATTAAAACCATTGGCGATGCCTATATGGTAGTCGGCGGATTACCTACACCCTGCGATAACCATGCTGATGCGATCGCGGATATGGCGTTAGAGATGCAACAGCAGGTGACTCAATTTAGCGCTAAATATGATGAACCGTTTACAATCCGGATTGGCATTAACACCGGACCCGTGGTTGCTGGAGTGATTGGCACAAAAAAGTTTATCTATGATTTATGGGGGGATGCGGTTAATACCGCTAGTCGCATGGAATCCCACGGAGTTCCTGGAGGGATTCAAGTGAGTGCCTCAACCTATCAACATTTGCGGGATAAGTATCAGTTTGAAGAGCGAGGTACGATTCAGGTTAAAGGTAAGGGTGAAATGATGACGTACTTACTAAAGAACAGAAAAAAAGAAAAAACCGTCGCCACAGACTAAACGACTAAACACAACACATTAAAAAAACAATAAAGCCCCCTTTCCGTGAAGAAAAGAGGGCTTTATGAAAGAGAAAGTCTGGCATCGAGCTATTTTCCCAGGGGGCAACCCCCAAAGTATCTTCGCCGCAGCAACGTTTCACAGCCGAGTTCGGGATGGGTTCGGAGTGGAGCCATTGCGCCACAGACACCAGACAAGCTTATGGGTTTTATGTAGAGAAGAACCCTCAAGACTGCAAAGCGAGAAATAGAAGGTCAAGCCCTCGGTCGGTTAGCACGTCTCGGCTGCACACATTGCTGCGCTTCCACCTAACGCCTATCAACAGGTGTTCTTCCTGTGACCTTACCTGGTTAACCCAGTGAGAGCACTCATCTTGAGGTGGGCTTC
>NZ_JAVJUO010000109.1:0-34438 GCF_040220555.1 Coleofasciculus sp. C1-SOL-03 | reverse complement strand
AAAGGCATAATCGACTTTAGGGCTAATAAATCTCATCGGTTTCTCCCTTTTTAGTCGCCAGGAATAGAAGATATTGTTATTTTACCACAAAGAACCCCTATCTGAGCGACACAGAAGCGAATCAAGCGCTCACTACGAACGACGTGATCGCTCCTTAATCCTTTTGGGGAAACAGACAGCATTTGTTACACTCCAACTGATGAATTCATTAAGGCTTTCCTTAGAACTATACTGCCAAATATTGTAATCAAAAAATAAACAACTTTTCGGAATGTTTGGGAAGAACCACATCCTAGTGCAGACAGACGCAGCCCGACAGATGGCGGAAGAAAAAAGCCTCCGCGATTACAGAATCTTACCTCAACAGGGGGTTGAAACTGTTGCCTATTCCCCGTTCCCTGTTGCCTCTCCCTACCACAAAACTTATTCAGCACCCCCTACTTAAACAACCTGATGCAGCCAACTAGGATAGGCACAAGACTGGTGATTTTGTAATGGTAATTCATGATACGTCTCACCTATTTCCCTAACACCCTGCTCAAACTCCTCCAGATTAATAGTGTCAACATCAACCAGTGCCTCAAATGCAATTGTCCACCAATGCTCATTATTAACCGTAAGCTGGGTTAACTCATAGGTAATCTCTTGGTAGAAACGTTGCGATCGCGCTTTGTTCACCGACACCCATGATCCTTGTGTTAAGCCGCCTTTGGGCATGAGACTCTCGGAGGTTGAGTCTTGACAACTCCATTTAATCCATTGTTCAATCCCGCCTTCCCAATGGCGACTAAATTGTCGGATACCAAATTCTGCTTTACGCCATTTAATCTCTAAACTGCCTTGCCGAAATTTAATATTCAGATAGGGACAATCGGGGATATAAAGATAAGTATCCTCCCTGGTTTCTGGCGATCCTAATATCTCACCTGGACAATCTTGGTTGAACCAATCGTTCACCTGTTTAGGTAAACTACCGCGATTAAACCAGCGCAGTTCTAACGTGATGAAGTCATTTGTCATGGTTTAGGGAACAGGGAACAGGGAATTACAAATCAGATTTAATCCTGCTGGTGGGCGAAATTATAAGCGCCGATAAAGGATAGTGTGATCGCGAAGGCTAATAACACTGGGATAGAATACCAGGGAAACTGGGATAGGGGTAAATAGGCAGCCGCCCGCAGTCCGGTACTGGCATAGCTGAGGGGTAATAAGTAGACGATAACTTTTAATGCCAAGGGTAATGTTCTCGGATCAAAGAATGTTGCGCCCAAAAACGACATCGGTACAATCAAGAAATTATTGTACAGTCCCACCGATTCTAAAGACTTGACATTCAATCCCACCAGTACCCCTAACCCGGCAAATACGGCACAATTCAGCAGCAACACTAGCAAAAATAAGGGATTGATAAAGCTGAAAACTTTACCTGTAAACAGAACCGCTACCACAATCACCGAACCGGATGTCATCAACCCACGCACGATTCCGGCTAGAATTTTACCCAAATACAGCGCTAAGGGGTGTACAGGCATCAGTAGTGTTTCAGCAAAGGTTTTGGTATAAAGCCGTTCACCGCATATCGAAAAAGTTGTCCCACTGAAGCTAATCGTCATCGATGAGAGGGCAATCATCCCCGGTAGGATAAACTCTAAATAGCTGTCACCCGCCGCAGGTTCCATGGCTGAATCGAGGGCGCTACCTAATCCCAAGCCAAATCCGATAATGTAAATTAGTGGGGAGATGAGTCCAGCCGCCGCGACTTGCAGGATTCTCACCCGCAGCTTTAACCACTCACCCCAGAATACGGTGAGACTATCGGCGATGATGGTTTGCCATTGACTGCCTTTGAGAGTTTTGCTGAAGGGGAATACGAGATTAGACTTCACAATATCGATAGGATTAACATCTCTTCTTAATATTACTTCATAATTCCGGGCATCTGGCTCGGAATTCGCCTGATTAGTCATAACCTGGAATAAATGTTCCGGCTGATAGGAAATGTAGCTGATCACGTCCCTGAGCCAAACCCCAGAACCTTTGTGATGCAGAATCGCTTATCCTGAGAATCAGAGTAATCCAATGTCTTCCAACCGAAACCGATGAGTCTGGTCATACCGAATGACATCCTCCAAGCCACCAAGATGACTGAGGATGAACTGAAGCTAGAGATTGCCATCATGCTGTACAAACAAGAAAAAATCAGCAGTGGCAAAGTCCGCGCCTAGACTGGACTGACCGTAATTGAGTTCCAACACGAATTAGGGAAACGAGGACTTTGTATCCACTATGATGTAGAGGAGTTTCAGTCAGATATTCAAACCTTGCAATCAATGGGCTTACTATGATTGTTGTCAGTGATACCTCACCCATCACCAATCTGGCAGCAATTGGTCAGCTCGATTTATTACGGCAACTTTATAAAACCATAATTATTCCTCAAGCTGTCTATAGCAATCCTATTTAGGGTCAGCGGACGAAGTTAACGAATGCGATTTGAGCGTTTTTGCATCCACCAAACTATAAGACCTACAGGAAGCGCGAAGAGAACTCCCACGACTATATGAAACAGCACGTCAAGGAAATTGTAGTAGGAAAGATAAAGGGGAATGGCAGATTCAGGGCTATCCGAGGGTTGATTTTTAGTGATGAGCATTTTTACAGGTTCAGAAGTGACTTGAGATGAGATTCCACTAACGGCTAAACCTGTGCTGACAACGGTAATGATCCGTTCTAATCGTTGTTGTCGTTTTTGAGCTGCTGATTCCGTGGCGCGATCGCTCTCGGCTTGTTCTGTTTCAACAATTCCCCGGATTGTCTCTATCATCTGCTGGAATAGTTGCTGACTGGGGAGAAGATAAGATAAATCTGTGTTTATTTGTTCAATAAATTTTTCCGGCTTGTGGCTAATAAATTGTTGCAATAGTTCCAGATCATCCTCTTTGTCAAGGCTAATAACCTTAAGCTGATTCAGCCAAAATTGATAGTTTTTGTTATTCGTTTCAATGGTGGTACGATGAAGTTCTAAATCTCGCAGGTGGTTAGCGTAGTCAAAGGCAGTTTGAGAAAGTTCGGTGAGCGATTCTTTGAGTTGCTTCAGCCTTTGAGTAGGCTCCGAGGGCAAGTGCTGCAATCCTTTGGCTTTACCATCTAATTGTCTGTAGAGCTTTCGTGCCTGGTGATTGCACCATCGAGATTGAGAGTAGGCATAAATTATTTTATGGCGACAGCACAGTAGATTAATCAGAGGTTGATAGTAATCTCCCCCTTCTTCTAAGGGTTCCGTTTGAGGGTGGCAATTGAGCCAGATGAGAATATGAGGTTGAGCCGGATTCTCTTGGTTATCTTGAAGACGTTCAAGCAGAGGTTCGAGTCTAGGAACGTTGAATGTTTTCCCCAATTGCTGACATTGCTCCCACAGGTGATTCGCCTCCTCAACAGGTTCTTCTTCACCTTGAGCTAAATTGTTACGCAGATGAAAGGCGTAGAGTGTCAGTTTGGGGTTGGCAACCTTCATGAGCCAGAGTTTGATGACTGGGAATCGCTTGAGGAGGAGCTTTGCTGAATGGCATTTTGCAGGGTTTGTTTATTGAGTTCGTAGTTGGGAGTTTTAACTTTGCCTTCTTTACTTCCTGGTGCTTTCTCTCCTGAATTATTAGGGAGAAGTCTTAATTGTGCTTCATCAACTTCAGGGTGTTCCTCACACCATTCTGCGATTGCTTTTGCGAGTTCTTCAATATCATCCGGTAAAGGAGCAACTACCTGTTCTAACTCCGCTAAGTATTCTGGGGTAAAGAGGGAACGCTGACGAGTTAGTAGTTCAATGAAAGCGGCAACATTTTGTTCATAAAATGACATGGCTTTACGGGTTGTTTGTTGTGCAGTTTGCTGGACTAATTCCAAGGGTAATTTGAGCGCTTCAGCAATCTGAGCTGAGGTTAATCCTAACTGGAGCAATGCTAGCACTGTCTCTAATTTTGCCTCTTGCTTACCTTCCTGTTTACCTTCTTCAAAGACTTCTTGATAAAATCGGGTCTTTTTCAGTTCGCTTAATCCCAACATGGCGGCAATCTCCTCGCGGCTTTTTTGTGGTAATTTGTAGACAATAATCGTTTCAATGAGATTAATCAGGTCACGCTGAACAAGTTCATCCCTTAGCTGTTGCTGCGCTTGTTCAATTAAGTGTCGAGCTAGTTGTCCGGCTGTTTCTTCCGGCTCGATTACAAGCTTAACAACTCCTACCCCTAATGAGCGTTCTGCGGCTTCTCCTAATTCATCCAGGTAAATTCGTCTCACCTGGTTTAGGGCTAAGAGGTTGCCAAAATGTAAGGGTTGCTCTCGTTCAGTAGGGCGGTTAGGATAAATGATAACAATTTGCCAGGGGTGAGGGGGTTGGTATTGTTTTAAGAAGAGGAAGAGTTCAGCAAATACGCGGTAGTATAAGGAGGCGTCGGGCTGAAACTGAACTTCCACGAGGTAGAACGGTTTGTCGGGTGCGTTGGTTTTGGGTAGGAATAAACCATCTAGGCGAAAGGCTAGTTGTTTGACTTCGCGGGAAGTGAATTCGTAACTAGCGGCTTCTTCTGGGGAACGGTTGATCAGTTCAAAGAAGATGCTGGGAAAGGCTTGGAACAGGTTGTAGAAGATGCTATCAGTTTTCACGGGTTATTGACCAATGGCACAAAATGCTGCCCAGTAGTAGGGGGATTCAAAGGGTTTGCGATTACGCAGTTTTGTACGGAGGAAAGCTCTCAGTTGCATTCTATGATTAGCATTGGGGAGTTGGCTTGCCCACTGCTGTAATTGTTCTGTTGTAGCATCTCTGAGCCAGGTTTGGGCTTGGTTGAGGGCAATCGCGACGGTTAAGCCGGATTTGAGATTCTGATAGAACTTAATCATTAATAGGGCTGTCGATAAGTCGTTTACTCTCCAGAGGGAACTAACGACACAGGGAGAACCTGCGATGAGGAAGCCACTGGGTAAGCCGATGTATTCGTCACTGGTGTTGAAGAAATCAATCAATCCGGTTTCGCAAGCGGAAAGGGTGACAAGGCGACATTGTTCTAAGTTGAGGCTAAGGATAGCATCGAGGGTGAGGCAGTGGTTCAAATCATGGGTTTTACCCTCACGCACGTTGAGATAACGTTCTGTATCTGGGTTAGCAGGTGTAGAAGCTAGGGGAGCATTGGCTAGGATAAGCGCAGATTTGCGATTTTCTAAGTTAAAGTAACCGTGACAGCTAAAGTGGGCGCAGTGGATTGCGTTCAAGTTTGTGTCATTGATGGCTGTTAATGTTGCGGTTTCTTTTTCGAGGATATTAACGGGATTAAAGTAGTCTGTGATGGCTTGCACTTCCAAATCGGTATAGGCAAGGTCGTTTGTGGGGTTTTGGATGGCAAATAGGTGGGTAAAATTGGAGCGTTTTCGTCGTTGTGCTTGGAGCAGGAGTTGACAACTGGGCGCGTAGCTAACACCGTTGGGGAAGCGATCGAGTAAGCAATCTGTTTTACCGTTGTGAGATAAGGGTAGGGCATGAAGGGGAAACAGATGCAGGAACCTATGAGGGATTAAGATTAAGCGATCGCATTCTTCTGGAATTTGCTTAATAATTTCATTAATGTGTAGAATCTTCGCCAGCAGATGTAAGCGGACACTCAGACGACGCTGCCAATGGGATTTGCGATTGTTATATGTTCTCAGATATCCATTTAACCATTTCTCAAAGTGTTTCAGCTCTTGTGGTTCAGATTGCAATACTATGGGCTGTTGGGTCTTGTTGGTGAAGATGAAGGTGAAAAGCTTATCGCCTGTAAAATAAAACTCCACAACGGCAGTATTGTCATCCAAAGTCGCCTGGAATTGGTCAAACTTGAAGCCATAACCAATAGGCAGATAACGGTTTTGCAATTCGTTGCGCTGCTGTCGCAATTGCTGGAGATGTTGCGCTAGGGCAGTTGATTCATCGGCGGTAGCAGTTTGAATTTTATCTTGACTAATGGCAATTTCATATTCAATTTGTCGCAGTTTACAGGCAATTTTTAGGGGAAAAAGGTTGTGGGAATCGCGGCTGAGTATGAGTTCTACAAGGTTACGGGTCTTGCTGCGTTCTGCGTATTCAATGGCATGGTTATAGTACTGTGGCTCATCTATAGCTAACTCTAGGCATATTTCCACAATACCTTGATATATTTGGTTATATTTTTCAGCAAGTTTCTGCTTATCTTTTTCTACACCAGAGCCAGAGATTATCTCATCTCGCAAGGATTCTACCGTGTTAATGGCAGCACTAAAAGCCGTGTAAGCCTTGGCGAATTGTTGAGAACCTTGATAAGCTTGACCGAGGTGAAATTGAGTTTCTGCATAGTTTTTTGGAAAAGCTTCGCGGGTGTAAATTTCTAATGTCGCTTGGTAACAACCTATCGCTTTTTCTAAATTCTGAATCTTCTCTCCTCCAACCCTGTCGTAGTAGGTAATTCCGAGACTTTTTTGAGTCATTGCCCAGTATTGGGGGAAAGCTTCGCAGGTACGAACTTCTAAGGCTGCTTGGTAACAAGCTATCGCTTTTTCCTGGTTCTGAGCCTGTTCTTCCCGGATACGATCGTGGTAGGCAATTCCCAGATTGTGTTGAATCATCGCCCAGTCAAAGGGAAAAGCCTCGCGGGTACAAACCTCCAAGGCTTCCTGGTAGCAAGCAATTGTCTTTTCTAGGTTTTGATCTCGTTCACCATCGATTCGTTCCCAATAGGCAATTCCCAGATTGTTTTGAGTCATTGCCCAATATTGGGGAAACGCTTTGCGGTTGAGGACTTCCAGGGC
This sequence comes from Coleofasciculus sp. C1-SOL-03, assembly GCF_040220555.1. Taxonomy (NCBI): domain Bacteria; kingdom Bacillati; phylum Cyanobacteriota; class Cyanophyceae; order Coleofasciculales; family Coleofasciculaceae; genus Coleofasciculus; species Coleofasciculus sp. C1-SOL-03. The sequence continues at coordinate 27,625 of NZ_JAVJUO010000109.1, read as the reverse complement.
AGCTTGGCAACAAGTAATTCCTTGTTCTAGGTTCTCGACTCGCTCCCCCCGGATTCGCTTAGTGTAAGCACTCCCTAGATTGCTTTGAGCCATTGCCCATTCTTGGGGAAATGTTTCGCGGTTACAGACTTCCAAAGCAGCTTGGTAGCAAGCAATAGCTGCTTCTAGGTTCTCGGCAAGCTCACCATCGATTCGATCTCGATAAGCAGTTCCCAGATTTATTTGAGTAATCGCCCAATCTTGAGGAAATGTCTCACGAGTGCGAATTTCTAAAGCTGCTCGGTAATAAGCAATTGCCTTTTCCAGATTATGGTTTCGCTTTTCCTGGATTCTTTCATAGTAAACACTTCCCAAAGTGTGCTGAACCGCCGCCCATTCTTGAGGAAATACGTCGCGGTTATAGACTTGCAAGGCAGCTTGGCAACAGGCGATCGCTTGTTCTAGGTTCTCGCCTCGCTCTCCCCGAATTCGGTAAAGGTAAGTATTTGCCCGATTATTTTGAACCATTGCCCAGTCTTGAGGAAACGCTTCGCGGTTATAGACTTGCAAGGCAGCTTGACAACAGGCGATCGCTTGTTCTAGGTTCTCGCCTCGCTCTCCCCGAATTCGATTAGTGTAAGCTATTCCCAAATTGTTTTGAATCTTTGCCCACTCGTGGGGAACTACCTCCCGCTTGTAAACTTGCAGCACCACATTGTAGCCAGTAATCGCAATCTCCTGGTTGTTTGCCCGAATACCTTGGGGAAACTGGGCAACTAGAGCGCTTAACTTGCCAATATAAGACGCAATGCTCTGTGCTTCCTCTGGCTGAACCAACGCGAAGGTAGCCGTTGCCCAGCCTCGTAATATCGTAGCTGTAATATCATCCAGCTTATCGAGGTTCGCTTGCAGCAAAGGATACACTACTTCAGGATTGCCATCGCTTTGTGTAGTTGCCATAATCAATTCCAAAAGGAAGAGAAGTCGGTAGACGAAAGCCGGAGGTGGGTATATAAGGAGGGTTGATGACGACAATCTCTTTTCTTCCGACAGTTTAAGGGCAAAGCTGATTAAATAAGCAGCCGTGTGCCGATTACCTCTCTCTGCAAGTGTTCCTGCCATTTGTCCCATCATCTGAACTAAGCCAGCATCGAGTAACTCTCGATTATCGTTTAATATGGCTTGTTCACTACCATGAGGACACCTCAGCAGTTCTTGGATCAAGTATAAATAAGCCTGTTGGCGACTTTCATCCATTGCAGGCAACCCTCCGCATCCATTCCCTTTTGATTTCTTCAGGGGGAGAACAAGCATTTCCGCACAGCCAGAATTGATTAATCGTTTCGCTCAAAAGAACTTATCCTCAGTTCCTTCCCCGCTAAAACTGCTCCCCTACTCCCCAAAAAGCTGCCCACTAACGGACTCCTCAACGTCTCCTTAGCCTCATCTTGGCAGCACATCATCAAGTTTAAACGCTAACCTAGGCAACATCGGTGACACAATTGGCTCTCCCAGTCGATATTGCTGTTGAACATAGTCTTCACCGACTAACTGACAAACTGTAATAGTTGGCTGCTTGGGTCTGCCAATGAAAGCAACGCCGCCTAAGCCTCGATAATCAACAATCCAATATTCTGGAATACCCAACAAGGCATATTCTTCCACTTTACGAGCATAGTCTGTCTCCCAATTTGTACTGACAACCTCAACAATCAATTTAATCGAAGTTCCCAACGTAATCACAGGTTCTCGCTCCCATAACGGCTCATTCACTAATGCTGTCTCATCTAAAACCACGACATCAGGACGACGCGCCGTCGCCGCATCTGTAAAAGGTCTAACAATACAGGTGCGCGGAATAAACCAGGGATGTCCTTGTCGTTCTAACTCAATACTAAGTTTACTGGCTAATTTTCCAGCGACTGTTTCATGAAGTCCAGTGGGTTCCCTGTCAATTAATTCTCCATCCGCCAAGTCATAGCGAGGATTGTTGCTATAGTGGGCGATAAATTCCTCAAAACTTAGAAGTTGAAATGACGTATAAACCATACGTTAACCTCTGAGTATATTGACAACTTGTTATACCAAATCCCGGTTAAGTAGCCATTGTTCCCTACCGCAGCTTAGGGGTGATTGATTCGGTAGGGACACGATAGTATCGTGTCCTGATCTAACGTATTTGATGAATTAGATTCGGCTTGTAGTAAGGGAACCTCAGCCCTAGTGGTGAGAGTGGCGCTTAAGAAGCGGTATTCTCCGGCGATGGCGCAAAAGATGCTCTGAACCGTGGGAGTATGTTAGGTCACCTAATGTGATATAACAACAATAGCTCGCTTTGGCATCCTCCAAAAGAATAGTGCAGCTCTATGCCCGAAATCGTCGAAATTCCTATTGAACTAACCCGATTCCAGCTTCCCCAAGCGGTTCACGCACGCTTACAATTTTTGTTGGATCGTCAGGATGATGGCTATACCCTGTCTCAGGCAGAACGACAGGAAGCAGAAGGACTGGTTGAACTGGTGGAATTTTTATCTCTACTGCGTTTGCAATCAACATGGGTGATGAAGCAAGCATAGATGGCAACAATTCCAGCTTCTCTCCGCCGATTAGTCATTCAAAGAGCAGATAACCGCCCTCGAATATTGCGGTGTTACGCTACGCTAACAAACCCTACGGGCTACCTTTCTATTTCCAGTGATAACTTAATCAGGGCGGGTTTTGTTGTTCATTTATTTCTGAATAGCTGAATTTAATCCCTAAACCCGCCCCTACAATTTGGCTGAATTTGCCCCTACAATTGGGGATAAATCCTTTGGAACTATCTACTTTTATTCGGTCAATGTTTAGCCGGGAGTGGACGGTTCTCAAAGTGAGGATCGTCCCCAGCCAATGGAATAGAGTCCCTTGTAATCCTCAATAAAGGAGCTACCATAACATTTAACCACAGGTTCGGCAACGCGCTGAAGTTCTTCCGGTAAGAAGGGGTAGGCAACATGATAGCCAGTAGCACAAACCCTGTTCTATCAAAGGTTGAGAAATTGTAGGGGCGCACTGACGTGCGCCCGATTTAACCGTGCCATCTATTCCTTAATTTTAGGAGTTGTAGGTTTGGTTTCGACTTCACTCAAGCCAAGAAAATTCAGGATTATTGTCTGAACTGTTGATTACATAATTGTTACAAACAATAAATACATTGAATATTACATAAGGAGAAGAACACTATGAACCCTCTACCCTCTCAAGTTGACACCTGCAATACGGCTGAAACAACTGCCCAGCAAGCGTTAGCAGAATTGGGAATTACCCAACTCCTCTCTTTTGTCAAGCACTACAGCGACATTGACTTCGATGCGTCGCAAATGCATCTAACGGATGCTGAAGTTCATGCGATCGCCAAGCTATTTATTCAGCAGTTGATCGAAAGCCTCAACGGTAAACTCATCGCTGGCGCTTTACTACAATTGACTTATACAAGCCGTTTGCAACACCACAAATTCTTCCATCTGAAACACCGAACAATCCTCCACTACCCCAGCTAATGCTGGAGTGATTCCCTGAGTTAGCCTCTTTTGCACTTCTAAAGTGACAGGTTGATAATCTCGCAGCCAATCATGATTGGCTAAATACTCTGGCGTGAAGGCAGTTTTGTCTAATAGCCAAAAGTCTACTCCATAGCGTTGGATAAACTGTTTCACCTCCTCTAAATTGAGACTGTATTGGGCTTGAATTAAGTCGATTGTGCGTTGGCGAAATTGACGATAATACCCCCAATGATAAGGAATTGCATATTCCCGCCCAACTAAAATAGAGCGTTGGGCAAAGGTGGGTAAGTTATCTGCCTCTTCTGATACTGAAGCGATTAAACTGTCTTTGGGTTGTTGTTGGAAGAATTGATATAAAGCGGGAAAATGACCCTCTTTGTATTTGGTTAACGGAAAGGGTTCCACTAAGTAGGGATAAAAAAGTAACGCTGCGGTGATGAAGCTAATGGTTAGGTAGTGGTAGATTCTGAGTTTTGAGTAGGGGCAGGTTTGTTCATTATTGTTTGTTTTTGCTCTGTTGTCACGAAACTTGTTCTGACAAAGGATGAGGGTTTTGAGTTTTTTTGGATGAAACTCTGTTCTGAAAATAGCATCAAGGACTATGGTTAAAACTATCCCGGCTGATAAAGATAAAAGAATGCGAAAGCTATGTTCGGTATAACGACTAGGAAGATGCAGGTTAAATAGTAACAGATGGGCAACGATGAACATTAATAGAGATGCCCAAAAGATTTTAGTTAATACTTTTATCTGAGGAGAAATAGATTTAACTAGGGGGAATGAGTTGGGATATCGGACTAGAATGGGTAATAGTATGCCTAAGGCTAAAGTTGCGGGTCTAACGAAGCCTACGTCTAATACACCACTGCGGGAACCGAGGAAAAAGAAATACCAGGGGTTATTACTGAAAAAATAACTGCGTCCGGTTCCCCAAAATTCGGGTAACTGTTTGGCTTGAGTAGCGGTGATGACTGGATCGAATTTTCCGGGGATGAGGGCGTAGCCGGAAATGGCGATTATTGTTAAAATTAGACCGATTGCTGATAGGTAATGGGGGCGTAGTTTGAATTTTTTTTTGAAACGCAGAGGGGCGCGGAGGTAAGCGCAGAGGGGCGCAGAGGTTCGTATCAGTGAGTTTTTTGTGGTAAGGAGTTGCAGGATGAATAGGGCGGCACAAATTAATAGGTATTGGGGATAGAATAGGGCTAGTAGGATGATTGTGGCTAGGCAAGGCAGGAGAGATTGGCGTAGTAAGTAGTATAAAAAGGCGAGGAATAGGGGGTAAACAAAGGCTCTGGGTGTGGCTGAGATTAGATCATCTTTCATCCAAATACTTTGATTAAGTAGTACGGTGGTGATAAAGCCAGCCGCAGGTACGGGTAAGAGTTGGAGGGATATACCAAAACAGTAGCCTGTCGCGATCGCGCCGAGAATTGGTGGTAGGAGTTTGTTGAAGAGAAAGGGGTGGATGCCTAAAGCGGCGGCGATGTGGTAAATGGTAGTATATCCCACAGGGGCGACGGATTGGAAATAATCGGCGATTAAGTCATGGGGAAATAATTCGCGATCAATAAATCGTTGCATCCAAAAAACATGCTGTCGGGCATCATCTTGAACAATATAGGGATGACTAAATGCTTCTCGCAGGGCTAACCCGCTATAAATCGCGGTGATGATTAAACTTAAACTGAACCAAAATATAACGTGAACCGTTAACCCTGTTGATCTAGGTTGAGTTAAAACGTTTTGTAGAAGTTTACGTCGCATAAAATGGTAAAGGTTTAAGCCCGGTTATTGGTTGCGGTTAGGGCGCACTGATGTGCGCCCCCACAAATACCCACCGATTATGGAGAACAAAGGATAGTTCTAAGTTTTTTGGGAATCTCTTCAAAATACTCTAACAAAAAATCCATAATTGCCAAATGGCGCAAATCAGCGGGTTTAGGAGGGCGATGTCCTTGACCTAGGTTAAACCAACACTGTACGGTTCCTAGAGAGCGATCGCTCTCTATGAGAAATTTGTTCATAGGTGACATCCCATTTGGCATAAAAGTCCCGTGGCGTCATCGCGAATTGACAGTAACAGTAAAGGTCAATGATGTATTGTTCACGTTGAGTAATCGGGCGAGGCTGGTGTGGATATTGGGTATTGTAGCGTCCCCTGGGACTATGCAGAGATTGGGACGCGATCGCACGGCGAGACTGGGTGGGATAACGGTATGAATTGCCATTCTCTTCTGTTGGTTCAACGGGATCGGGCATTTTTTCCAAGTCTTCTTCCCAAGCCATATCTGCGGTGATCCAAGCTGCACTCGGCGAATCGGGGGCGAGTTGAATCAGGTAGCATACCGTCCACTGATTGCAATCGTGATTGTATTCATAGAAGCGTCCCAGAATCACACCCCAGTCAGGATTTGGGGTTTTCCATTGAACGCGATCGCCTTCTGTATAGCGAGGGGTAGGAAAAGTGTTAAGTCTTGTGTAGGGGCGGGTTTCACAACTATCGTTTCTTGTTTCCCCAGAGGTGACTAAACCCGCCCCGACTGAGTGTGGAGTCATCTCCCTCATCTCCTCCATCTCTTTACCATGACGCAGGGTATTTAATGCGCCAGCGATGAGTTTACCGTTGAGGCTTTGAGTCAACTGCTGAATAAACAGCTTGGCGAGGATGTTGACTTCAGCATCGGTTAGATGCATTTGGGATGCATCGAAGTCAATGTCGCTGTAATGCTTGAGATGGGAGAGGAGTTGGGTAACGCCAACATCCTCTAACCCTTGCTGGTCATTGGTTTCAGCGGTGTAGCAGGTATCGAATTGAGGCGGTAGATGTCTCATAATATTTTAGGGAATTTATGTATTTGTGATAATAATATAACAAAATAAACGAAATAAACACCCTTTTCTCTCAAAAAAAAGGCAAAGGGAAACAGTTTGACTCAAAAACGTAGGGTGGGTTAGGCGGGACTTAATAGAGGCGTTAACCATTCAATGAGCTGTCCAACCTAACCCACCGATGTTCAGGTGGGGAATTTTTTAAAGTTTGTAGTTTGTAGTTTGTAGTAAGCCATTAAATAAAGGGCGGGTTTTGTTGTTCAGTTATCGTTAACCCACCCCATTGAATCCCTAAACCCGCCCCTACAATAGATTTATAAATACAACCCCCTCACCCCCAACTGACAGGTGTAGGTTTTTTATTTTATGGTGGGGACAAGACAAGGAGGACAAGGAAGGAAAGAAGAAAAGGGGGAAAACAGTACAGAATTAGGTTCTCTTCATTCGTAATGGAAAACTATGATAATTGATGGATTAACACCGGAAATACGGACAACGGTAAAATGGCTGCAATTGAATGGTGATGAGCGGTGAGGAGAACAAAAACGATTACGCGATCGCACTTGATAATTATCCCATATTTCCCCAATATTTAGGGTCTGTTGAATAAGTCTTGTGGTGGGGAGAGGTAACAGGGAACAAGAAACAGGCAACAGTTTCAACCCTTTTAAACCAGAATGTCAAAATAATATTAATCCATTGTAGGGGCGGGTTTAGGGACTCAATTGGGTAGATTAACGATAACTGAACAACAAAACCCGCCCTTTATTTAATGGCTTACTACAAACTACGAACATTGGTGGGTTAGGTTGGATAGTTGATTAATACCAAGTCGCAGTCTAAGGTAGAATCTGTCATGCTAATCTGTCCCATAGTTTTATTAAATTTAAACCATTCTCCACCTGAAAATTCAGATCGGCTGCAATTGGGACAAATACCGATAACCCGATGATTTATTCTTTACGTTGCCTGACATTGAAGCGCTACTACAAAGGGAATCGCCTCCTTTAAAGCACTGATCAAGGTATCAATTTCCTCGCGAGTATTGTAGAAATAGGGACTCACGCGAGCCGTGCAAGGAACACCTAAAATCCGGTGCAAGGGTTGGGTACAATATTGACCCGCCCGAATCGCAATGCCCGCCTGATCCAACACTTGCGCTAACTGATAAGGGTTGATCGTGCCGCAGGTAAATGAGGCTAACGCGGCTCTACCACTCCCGTCGGTTTTGGGTTTAGGACCATAAATTGTCAGACTGGGAATCGTGTTTAACTGCTCAAACAAATAGGCAGTCAGTTCATGTTCATACGCCTGGATTTTGTCCATCCCAATAGCGGTGAGGTAATCCACGGCGGCACCCAGCGCGATCGCTTCCCCCGTGGCGGGAGTTCCGGCTTCAAAACGGTAGGGGATATCGGCGTATGTGGCATGATCTAAAAAAACCTCAGCTATCATCTTCCCGCCCCCTAAAAATGGCGGCATTTCTCTGAGTACGTCTAATTTCCCATACAGGAAACCAATCCCTGTGGGAGCGCACATTTTGTGTCCTGACGCCGCTAACCAATCGCAATCAATCGCTTGTACGTCAAGTTTTAGGTGGGGTGTACTTTGACAAGCATCAATTAATACTTTTGCGCCATAGTGATGCGCCAGTGTGGTAATGTCTTGGATTGGATTTATACAGCCTAACGTGTTAGAAACATGAACAATGGATACCAGTTTCGTGCGATTGGAGAGTAGAGTTTTAAACTGGTCTAGGTTAAATTCTTGAGTATCGGTCAATTCGACAAATCTTAACACAGCACCCGTGCGTTGGGCAATCTGTTGCCACGGGATCAGATTGCTGTGGTGTTCCATGACTGAGAGAATGATTTCATCCCCAGGTTGTAAGTTTTTCCCTCCCCAAGTGGAGGCGACTAAATTAATTCCTTCTGTGGCGTTGCGGGTATAGATGATTTCTTGGGCAGATGTGGCATTAACAAATGTGGCAATTTTCTGCCGAGCGTTTTCGTAGGCTTCGGTGGCTTGGGAACTTAGGGTATGAATGCCTCGGTGAGCGTTGGCGTTCGTATGCTCATAGTAGTTCTGCCAAGTCTTAAGAACTTGTAAAGGTTTTTGGGAGGTTGAGGCATTATCCAGGTATACTAAAGGTTTACCGTTAATCTTATCTTGCAAAATCGGGAAGTCAGCCCGAACTTTGGCGGCAAGATGTGGTTCTGTGGCAAGTATCATAGTCATCCAGATTGAAAATTGTCTGTAGATTGTTCCAGATCAATTTTCATATTGATTGCCATGAAATCCAAGGGAAAAAATGATAAATTAAGTATCATTTTCTCAGAAAAATAGCCAAGATTCCCTGTTGCCTGTTGCCTTCTGAGGTATCCCAATCTAAATGCCGAACAACCTTAACCAGCCTCAAACCCTTACAAATGCTTTTTTCTCACTTACTGATCGTCTTGCTTCGCTTGCAAGTCATCTCTGGCTTGTGCATCCGAGATCGCCCGTTCTCGTAAAATGTCGGCATCAGTCTGATTCTTTGGGGTATTGGTAGCAGCCTGGTTGGGTTCTTCTCCCGATGTATCGGGCTGCTCAATATCTCCGGGTGTTTCTAAGTCGGCAGGTCTGGTATTGTAGGATTTAGGGGGTTTCATCAGTTCATCTCTAGCACTCAATGCCTATAGGCTATCTAGCGGAAGTTAGTTTCTCGTCTATCCTGAGAATGAGTTAGTTTAGATCCCCGACTTCTTGGAGAAGTCGGGGCTTTAAGTCAGTGCCATTCATCCTAAGTTAAATCGCCTCACCTAAAATGAGCTGTTGTCGATGACTGTGCAATAACTGAAAGTCCTGTTGCCCTACCTGCTCTAGCATATAGATGATATCTTCAGGTCGCAGCAGCGTGCCGTCATTCCGACAACTGCCAATATAACGTAGTACGGCAGGTTGAGACGGGGCGTCTGTTTTCACCTCTATCAGTTCTAACTCAAAGGTGCGATCGCGCAAATTCACCGACTTCTTTTTCCCCGACTTGGTGCGCTTCTCTAGCCAAATCGCCTCAGCTTGGTTTACCTGATCAACCCAATCTTGCCACTGTTCCCACGACGCTGATCCCGCTTCGCTTAACACTTCAAGCCGATACTCCGCTTTCTCTAAGAGTCGGGTTGTCGCTGGCACCTTTAAATCCGCTTCTTCAACCTGATACACCGGGATATCCGGCGGAAGCTGATCCGCTAACCGTTGCTGGAACTCCGCCACATCCATTGACTCGGTTAACTCGAAGTCGGCAATCTCACCACTACTCGACATCCCCAATGACAAGGCATTCGCGATCATAATCCTCGGTCCAGGATGATATCCCCCACTAAAGGTAATCGGTAACGATGCCCGTCTCACGGCACGGTCAAACAACCGGACTAAATCCAAATGACTGACTAATGTCATTTCGCCCACCTTACCGTACCACACCCGCAACCGCTGCGCTTTGTGTTGATTGGGCTTAAAATGACCTGTAAATTCGGGAATTTGCGGCGGTTCAAAGACAATATTATGACCAAAATCCGTGCCACAAATCCCACAGTGAGAACAGCCCTCAAAGGCACAATCGGGTACAGTCGCCGCATCGAGGGCGCGTTGTAAGTCTTCAATCAACCAATTTTTATCAATCCCGGTATCAATATGATCCCAGGGTAAGGGGGAAAGGGTGTAGGGGCGGGTTTCACTACTATCCTTTGCTTTATACCCAGATGCAACTAAACCCGCCCCGTCTAAGTGCAAGAGTTTTGATCCTTCGCTTCCCGAATATGACACCGGGTTTGTAGGGGCTCTTTTCACGTCTATCGTGTCTTGCTTCACCCCGATGTGACTAAACCCGCCCTGACTGATGGTTGCATTGTCAAACACGTTCCATTCGCCGTTTTCGATTTGGCGATATTTCCAGGTAAGATCAGATTCGGCGATCGCACCTTCCCAAGCCGCAAACGCTTGATCTAAACTTTCCCACCAGGCATCCATTCCCGCACCCAATTCCCAGGCGCGACGCACCACCGCCCCTAAGCGTCTGTCACCCCGCCCGACAAAGTCTTCCATTGCCGAAATTCGCACATCGGTGTAGTTTACCTTCACACCCTTAATCCGGCGAAAAGCATCGCGTAATAATTCCTGTTTACGGATAAACTCGGACGTAGACACCGAATGCCACTGGAATGGTGTATGCGGCTTAGGCGTAAAGTTAGAAATCGTGATATTAAAGCCAAACCGTTTCCGCCCCGATGCCCGACATTCCTGCTGCAACCACCTCACCGTTTCCGCAATCCCGATCACATCGGCATCGGTTTCACCGGGTAAGCCAATCATAAAGTAGAGTTTAACTTTATCCCACCCTTGCTCAAACGCTGTTTTAACACCCCGCAGCAATTCTTCATTCGTCAATCCCTTATTCACAATATCCCGCATCCGCTGGGTTCCGGCTTCTGGGGCGAAGGTTAACCCGCTTTTGCGCGTACCGCCGATAATATTGGCAATATTCTGATCAAACCGATCCACCCGTTGGCTGGGGAGAGACAGGGAAATATTCTCATTTTTGAGACGATTCTTTACCTCCAATCCCACGGCGGGTAGGGATAGGTAATCGGAACAGGAAAGAGAAAGCAGGGAAAACTCATTATATCCCGTCGCCCCCATTCCCTTTGCGATCGCATCCACGACTTTCTCCGGTTCCACATCCCTGGCGGGACGGGTTAACATTCCCGGTTGACAAAAACGACAACCCCTGGTACAACCGCGTCGAACTTCAATCGTCAGTCGATCATGCACGGTTTCGATATAGGGTACGAGTCCAATAGAATACTCCGGGATTGGTGTAGCGACTCGCCGCAAAATCCGCGCTGGCACATCCGGGCGATTGGGATGAACTGAACCATCCTCTGCCATGTCGTAAAATTGTGGCACATAAACCCCCGGAATCTGCGCCAAGTCTAAGAGTAATTCAGTGCGAGTTAATCCGGCGGCTTTGGCTTCTTCGATGACTAAACCCATTTCCGGGAGAACTTCTTCCCCATCCCCTAGCGCCACAACGTCTAAAAAGTCGGCGTAGGGTTCTGGGTTGGATGTCGCGGTTTGTCCGCCAGCAAAAATGAGGGGAATTTCGGTAATCGGGTGATTTGCCCGTTCTTGCCAAGTGAGGGGAATCTGGGCTAAGGAAAGCATTTCCAGGATATTGGTTGCCCCAAGTTCGTAGCTGAGGCTGAATCCCAGGATATCAAAATCTGTGAGCGATCGCCGATTTTCGACTGTAAATAAAGGGGTTTGAGTGTCCCGCAATTTCGCGGCTAAATCCGATGCGGGTAAATACGCGCGATCGCAAAGTTGTCGAGGTTGAGTGTTTAGGATGTTGTAAAGAATAATATGCCCTAAATTAGATGCACCCACTTCATAGACTTCTGGGTAGGTTAATACCCAGCGCACCTCAGCGGCGTCCCAGGGTTTATGGACAGCGCCTAACTCATTTCCCAGGTAGCGGGCTGGTTTGATGATGTCTTTAGTCAGTAGTTTCTCTGGTGCGATCGTCATGACAACCTTGCCCCTCTGCATCGAGTGCGGTTAACCCTTACAACTCATCCATCTTACAGAAGACTAGCAATAATGCCCAATAGCCACTAAACAATCCTGTGACTGTCTCCAGGAAAAACCAATGAATCCGTCAGGGGAGTGTACAATTCACCTACTTTATGATAGTGTTCTAGTTTCTCGATATCGGGGTCATCTCTTTTACCGAGTTATCAGAGTACACTACTGAACCTTTGAGTTAGCGAACGCCAGGGGGATCAAGCATACGCCCTTGTCCGGCTTAGGCGTTCCTCTTTAGCTGCCAAGGTTGCCAAGAAAGCATCATCGCTTTCAAAGATTTCCATAGCTCGATCCAGTTGAGTTAGCTCAAAAATCATCCGCACCGAATTCCCAATACCGCAAAGGCTAAAGCGCTGGTTTCGCTGTTGCGCTAAACGCAACGCTGATACCAATACACCCAAGCCAGCACTGTCAAGGGTTTCTACCTGCTGCATATCCACCAGCACTGTCGCATCGCGATCCGACAAAATAGCCGATTTCAGTTGGTGATCCAATTCAACCGCATTGGAGGCATTAACCTGACCCGTTGGTCTAACGATTGATAATTTGGAGTTTAAAGTTGCGATTGCCATAGCTCACTCCTCAGAGTTGTATAGGTTAAGACATTGGATTAGAGAATCCACCTAAAGATAGCGCGTCAATTCTCCAAGTTGCTACAATTTTTCATTAACAACGGGTTAAGGTTTTCTGGCGGGGGGGGTTTACTTGCTTCAGTTGTTTAGTGTTCTGTAAACAACGATTAAAAATTGTAGCCGAATATACTGAATAATGAACACTTAACCAAAAGTCATATCCCAAAATTTCTGCTTCACGAAATGTTTATCCTTAATACCAGTTGCTTTATATCTATAATTAATAGCCTATCTGTGGCATCTTCCTTCAGGTAGAGAATAAAATGAATCATTTTTTAGCATTTATTCTACTTCTTTAACAATTTTTTGTATAATCAAATACGCTAATTGATTACCCAGGAAGGACTGATCTGCGATAAACTGTTTAAATTGTTCCTTTTGCGGCGGCTTAAGCCAACCGTCTACTTAGTTATCAAGTCAATTCACTAAACGATTTTCTGCTAAGTAACAGTGATATAGATCACAAGAAAAAATGATGAAAATCACGCTCTCATCTAGTAATTCCCCAGAGAATTGATCTAGTATGGAATTCTGTGCAATAAGAGAGTGAAAACTACCTACGTTATCCGCCATTTGGTTGAAAGAGCGCTTTATATCAGGCAACTAACTCCTGATATAGAGAATGAAATTAACTACGAATTAACTCGCTTAGGATATATTTCCGATGCTGATTACGAAGCCCTGGAATTATTAATGGCTGAGATGGATGCGGGGAGAATCCGGTTAGTTCCTAGTGTTTAGAGCGTTACGTTAATCATCACTAGCTAGACGGGAAATTTTTGTCAGTGCCAAAAGCCAGTTTTAGATTACCCTATAGAGTTGATTTCAGGGATGACTCAAACTCCTGAGGATAGGTTTGCCAAACTTCAGCAATGAAATCAGCAAGTTGATGGCGAGTATCAGAATTATCTTTTGGGTAGCGACGTAAGTCTTCCAGTTGCGCTAATAGAGGAATGACCTCCGTATCCCAAACCAGTCGTAAAAACTTTGTGGGCCACAGTATGTCAGGTCCTTGACGCAAATCATACAATCTGAGAGATTGAGGGAGAACCGAGGTTATGTCTTCATTCTCGCTTGAGGTTACGGCTAGCATCAAAGGGCGCAACCAGCAAATCTGCCGCCATTCAACAACTTCAATCACTTCAGCGTATAAGTGGCGTGTTGCGTGTTCTAAACAAACGATCTGGTGAGTCTGGATAATGCTCATTTTGTTACAATATTTTTGATTAAAACCACCCCTCGGTTGAATCTCAATCTGAGGGGATAACCTTAAGTATTTGCCGTCATCCAATACTAACAAGGATTACAGCATTTTAGAATGATTTTATTATATAGCAGTCGCCAAGGCGATTAGGGCACAGCAAAATGCGCCAAACCTTGACCAGTCAATCTCTTCCCTTGGAGCCTTCTTCTGCCTTCTGCCTTCTGCCTTCTGCCTTCTGCCTTCTGCCTTTTGCTATAAGGCACGTCCACAACCTTGGGCTAATTCAGCGTTATACTCTGATTAGCTGGACAATAGTCTCGACAATTAATCGCTTGTTCCGAATTGGCAACAGACGGATGAATGGTACATTTGAGACGATAATCGTTGGTAAAAAATTGACAGTGGCTACAAGGGATTTGATGCATACGCTTAGCATTTGCCACACCGTCTTTAATCGCCAACCCGACTGTTAGTAGGCTCATGATTACTATTGTCCACGCTAGACAAAAGCACAAGGGTATGAGGAAAGGCTGAATCGCCTGAATGAGGGGGTAGAGAACTTGAAACACAATTCTATCCTATCTGACAAATTAACCAACACTATTATTAAAACTAATCATTCAGATTAGTTTTGGAAATTATAGCAAATTTTGCCAGATTCGATCATCAGTACCGCAACATTGGCAGTTAAATATAGCAGTACCAAGACAGGTTCGGATATTTTTTTCTGTTCCCTGTTCCCTGTTCCCTGTTCCCTGTTCCCTTTTGGGATCAACTGATGTCCTTTCCGTACCTCGTAGTGCCAATTATCTTTAAAACGGAATATCATCTAAATCTTTCTGGGTATCGGGAACCGGGGGGACATTTGGCACTGGAGAGGGTTCATAACTCGGCTGATCAATGGGCGAGGAATAATCATATCCCTGATCTCTCGGTGCGGATACAGGTGCTGGCTTGGGAGGGGCGGGACGCGATCGCATGGGAACCACATTCTCGTTAGACTGGGGTGATGATGGGATTGTCGCCTGCATCGTTGGGGAAACGGTAGTGGTTGGTAAACCCATGTCCGTATTTGCACCGAGTCGATGAACTCGATAAGTGGTTAATTCCGCCCGTTTTTCTTTAAATCCTTCGGGGCGTTCAATCGTATTCATACTCAGACGCCCTTCTAGGACTACCCGATCACCAACTCTATAGTTTTCCTTGATTTCTTGAGCCAAATTGCCCCAACCGACGACTTTGAGTGTTGCAGGTGGATCATCAGAGCGCATACTGGGAAACTGTACCAGCATTTGGGCAATCGGGGTTTGATTATCTGAGGTGTAACGCAGTTCTGGATCTTGAATAATTTGTGCCATTAAGACGCAGCTATTCATCGTTCATATCTCCTGGCGCTTTGGGTAATCGGTCTAGTCGCTGATTGACCGTGACTGCTAGTTGAGTCGCGCTTACGTTTAGGACAATTGGTCATTTAAACAACCATATTCGCCCATTCTATCATCACTCTGATCGGAGCGATTGACTCCTTACCCAGCAGACGTTGACCAACGAAAAAGGAGTCCGTTGCTATAACTCAACGGCTTCCTTCTTTAATTTAGAACAAAAGTACTATATTGTCAGGAGGGAGAAGACAGAAAGTTTTGACCCAACGCGCTAACTGTAGAGACGTAGCATGCTACGTCTCTACATGTTCCCTCATCTTAGACAGTCGATTCAGCTTTGGGCAATTCTAACCCTTGTTCCTGTTCAATGAACTCTTGCACATAGGTGCGATATTTTCTCAGATTTTCATCAACCCAATTCCGGTCATCGCTGTTGGCAAAGACATGGACTAGGGGTTCTCCCGCATCCGGCAAAATCAACACCCAACTGTCTGTGTGCTGATCCACTATCTTAACCCCATCAATGAGTTCTAAGTCCTCATTGGCGTGGGTTTCGACCAAGTGGCGCATTAATGCCCCTTTCACCGTCCAAGGACAGCGCATCGTATAGGTTTTATGGCAAACCCGAGGCAGTTCGCTCTTGATCTGACCTAAGGATCGCTCTTGAATCGTCAGCATCTCAATTAACTTGGCGATGCAGAACATGGCATCAAATCCGGGATGGAGTTGGGGGAAAATGAAGCCCATTTCCTCAGAACCGCCTAACACCACATTAGGATTGGTTTGAGACGCTTCCATCAACGCCGCTGGATTGGCTTTGGTGCGAATTACTCGACCATCATGACGACGGGCGATTTGTTCGACCGCACTGGAGGTATGCACCGGCACCACTACCGTACTGCGCGGATGAGCTGTTAGCATTACGCTAACCATCAGCGCGGTTAGGGTTTCCCCGCGCACAGGCATTCCGGATTCATCCACCAAGATCAGTTGTTCCCCATTCGCGGACACCTGCACACCAAAATTGCCCTTTAAGGCTTCCACCACCTGACCGAGTTGGGTAAGCAATCCTTCTCGTTCATCGGCGGATAGGGACATTTGATGTAAGCTGGCATTGAGGACAACCGCATCACAGCCGAATTTCGCCAACAAGACGGGGAGAACCGCCCCAGAGACTGCATAGGCATAATCAATCACTAATTTCGCGCCACTATTGCGAATCGCTTGCACATTTAAATACCGCTCAAAGCCGACGCTATAGAGATCGAGTAACTGACTGGGGTAGTTGACATTGCCAATTTCTGGAATCGGGGATCGGCGCAAGTCCTCTTTAAAGTAAGCCCCTTCAATTTTCTTTTCCTTGGCTTTGGAGATATTGATGCCGTGGGAATCAAAAATCTCGATCAGAATATAGTCGGGGCGATCGGGGTGTACTCGGACATGAATCCCCCCAGCAACGGCTAGGGTGGGTACAACCAGACGGGCAATGGGGATGGCTGTGGCTTCTAAGTTCTGGACGTGAACCCCCACCGACATCAAGCCCGCAATTAGCGATCGCGATACCATGCGGGAGATACTGCGCTGGTCACGAGAAACGGTGACTTGAGACCCCGGTTTTAAGGTTGATCCGTAAGCCGCACCCAGTTTGACGGCAAATTCTGGCGTAATATCAATATTCGCCAACCCTTGAACGCCACGCTGACCAAACAGATTCCGTTGGGCTGTACTCCCCCAAATCAGGTTCATGTTTAACATCGCACCCGATTCAATTTTCTTGCTGGGCCACACTCGCACACTGGGGCTAATTTGCGCTTCTTCTCCCACCGTTGACAGAGAACCGACAACCGCACCTTCTAAGACATGGGCGCGACGATCCACCCGGGTGCCTCGGGAAATGACACAAGCTCGCAGATGGGCTTCATCACCGATAATCGAACCATTCCAGAGAATCGGACGCTTCAGGTCAGCGTAAGCCCCAACGGTGACATTATCCCCAATCACGGTTCCGGCTTCAATATTTACCCCTGGACCAATGCGACAATTACTGCCAATTAGGGCTGGGGTTTCGATTTTAACCGTCGGATCAATCGAGGTATTTTGTCCCACCCATAGTCCGGATCGCTTCTGTTCGTAAGCAACGTCAATCTCTACTTTTTGATGTAAGGCGTCGTAGTGGGATTCGCGGTAAGCATCGAGATGACCGACATCACACCAATATCCATCCGCGACAAAGCCATACATGGGTTCCCCTTTGTCTAAGAGGAGGGGAAATAGGTCTTTAGAAAAGTCCGATTCTGTGCTTTCGGGCAGGTAATCTAGGACAGAGGGTTCTAGGATATAAGTGCCTGTATTGACCGTATCCGAGAAAATCTCACTGGTTGAGGGTTTTTCCAAGAAGCGGCGAATCCGCATTTGCTCATCGGTAATCACTACGCCGAATTCCACGGGATTGGGGACGCGGTAGAGAACAATGGTGGCTTTCGAGTTACGACTTTTGTGGAATTCAACGGCGGCTTTTAAATCGAAGTCGGTGATGCTGTCACCACTGATGACGATGAAGGTATCATCGAGGAGTTCGGCAATATTTTTCACGCAACCGGCAGTACCGAGGGGTTGGTCTTCTTCCACGGCATACGTCATTTGCACGCCAAAGTCACTACCATCTTGGAAATAATCCCGCATTACATCGGGGAGGTAGTACAGTGTAGCAATGACTTCGGTGATGTTATGTCGTTTGAGTAGGTTGATAATGTGTTCGGCGATCGGTCGATTGAGTACCGGCACCATGGGTTTGGGTAGATCACAGGTTAGGGGTCTCAGACGTGTTCCCGAACCGCCTGCCATCAGCACTGCTCGCATAAGTCCTCCTAAAATTTTTTGGATTCACGGTGTTTGAACCGTATAGTTTTCTACTTATTGTCTCGTTCAACCGTTCCTGATGAGAAAAGCTGAGCTAGCAAAGTCACGCTACAACTGATACATAGATGGATAAATAGACTGGAACTGAACTTATATGCTACTTTGACTTGTATCCGGGATCAATTCTACCTAGGACTGAAATAGTGCCGCCCAAAAGCGGAACGCTAGATATCACAGTTGATTCAATGATTTGTCTTCCTCCAAAGTGAACCTGAGACGTTTTGGGGGAGTTGGTCTAAAATGAGTGAATTAGCAGGCTCGCTTTTGCTCGGCTGAGGCTTCGCGGTCGGTGTGAAACAGTCCCTGATTCGGTTTCTTGGGGGTTATATCGAATGAAAGTATTAGTTTTGCTTCTGGTGTTAGGGATTTATGGCTACGGCGCTTGGAAGTTCTGGACGGGGTTCAATCGGACAAACTTCAGCCGCAGTTTGCCTAACCGGATTTATTTGTCTCTGTTGTGGCCCGCTTTGATTGTGGCAAATAAGCAGTATCGGAAAAATTTTAACAGAGCGTTGAAAGGTCGATAGGGTTTGTCGGAGAGTCAAGGGCGTCTGTGGCTGATTGGTGGAACCAGTGAGAGTGTGCAGTTAGCAGAGGCGATCGCGTCTCTAAACCTGCCTTGTCTGGTTACGGTGACAACAGCCGCCGCTGAGTCACTTTATCCTCAAACACCCAGTTTACAGGTGCAAGTGGGGCGCTTGGATGCCAAGCAAATCCAGCAGCTTTGTCAACAGCAACAGATTACTGCTATACTCGATGCCTCTCATCCCTATGCGGTGGAAATTTCCCGACTTGCGATCGCGACGGCACAACGTTTCCAAATTCCCTACCTGCGTTTTGAACGTCCTCTGGTTAAAGGAAACGAGGGAGATGGGGGAAATCAGGGCGGGTTTAGTAACATCAGGGTGACAACAAATGATAATAGTGAAACCCGCCCCTACACATCGGTCAAGGCGGGTGTTGAGGAAACGTTATCATCAACAGCGAAACCAAATTCCTTAAACCCGCCCCTACAGACGAATAATGAACCCGATGTAATTACCTTAGACAGCTTTGAAACCTTGGTGGCGGGTGACTATTTGAACCAGCAACGGGTACTGTTGACAGTGGGTTATAAAGTTTTATCCTTATTTCAAGACTGGCAAGCGCGATCGACTCTATTTGCCCGGATTCTTCCAGCAGTTACGTCTCTAGAGGCGGCTATAGCAGCAGGATTTAGTCGCGATCGCATTATCGCCCTACGCCCCCCTGTACCCGTTGAATTGGAAATGGCACTCTGGCGTCACTGGGATATTTCTCTGGTAGTGACGAAGGCGTCTGGAGTAGCTGGGGGAGAGGCGACGAAGCGACAAGTGGCGGCGCAGTTGGGCATTCCCTTAATTGTGATTGAGCGTCCGGTGGTAGAGTATCCCCAGCAAACCAGTGATATCACCGTGGCGTTGGCGTTTTGCCAGAGATATTTGACAACCTGATAATTATGTTTGATGCCCTCCATATCCATCCATTTTCAATCCTCATGTAAAAAATTTGAATTCAGAATTTATAAACCTATCGTAGGGGCGGGTTTAGGGACTCAATTTAGTGTATTACCGATAACTGAACAACAAAACCCGCCCTTTATTTAATTGCGCTAAGGTTATTGCCTCCGTTGAACATTTTTAAGGCTAAAGCCCCTACTACAAACTACGAACATCGGTGGGTTAAGGCGGATAGTTCATTAAATAGTTATCACCTCAATTAAATTCCGCCTAACCCACCCTACGAATTTGAATAATTTTTTTCAATACCATTTATACAGGTTATACTAAATACTTATCTACACTAAATTTTCTATGCGTTTATCCATGATTAAAACCTTCGGTATAGCCACCAGCTTAACCAATATCGCCCTAGTTGTCCTGCTAACTCTCAGCCATTCCGCGCAAGCCGCCAAAGAACAAGATGTGGACAAGCTATTAGAGGAAGGAGAATGTCCAACTTGTAATTTGCGGGGAGTACGTTTAGGGGAGCGGGATCTGAGAGGATTCAACATTGAAGGTGCTAACCTAGTCGAGGCTGATTTAAGAGAAGCTGACTTACGAGACGCCCGACTTTCCGGGGCAAACTTAGAGGATGCGGATCTCAGAAATGCTAAACTATCTAACGCTAATTTATTTCGTGCCAAACTCCTTAAAGTTGATCTACAAGAGGCGAATTTAGAAGCGGCTAATCTCCAGAATGCCAACTTACAGTTTGCTGATTTACAGAAGGCTAACTTGATGAATGCTTCGTTACAGAATGCCAATCTGACTCGTGCAAATTTACAGGAAACGGATTTAAGACAAGCTAAATTAGCCAATGCATCTCTAGAAGGCGCTAATCTCAGTGAGGCGAATTTAGCAGGAACATCCTTAAGAGGGGTAAATCTAAAAGGCGCGAATTTAGAAAATACCAAGTTATTTCGCACTGATTTAAGAGACACCCAATTTAATAGTCAAACGGTTCTGGCTGACAAATGGTTATTTGTTTGGGAATTAGTCAATCAAGGAATTGCTGGACAAGCCTTGGCGGGGGCGGATTTGTCAGGCGCGAATTTAGAAGGGTTGAATCTGGAAAATGCGAATTTAGAAAAGGCTGATTTATCCGAAGCGTATCTCTTTATTGTTAACTTACGCCATGCTAATCTGCAAGGAACGCAGTTGACTAATACTGAATTGCGTTATGCTGACCTGAGTAATGCTAATTTAAGCAATGCCAATTTAAGAAATGCCGAACTGGGAAATGTTAATTTAGCGGGAGCCAATTTAGAAAAGGCTAACCTGAGAACGGCAAAAATTAATGAACAGACAACTCTTGATCCGAAATGGCAGCTAGTGTGGGAAATTGTGAATCAAGGGGCTGAGGAACGCCAATTGCGGGGGGCTAATTTATTTAATGCTGATTTAAGTGGAGCCAATTTCCGCAATGTGAATCTAAGTGGTGCTAGTCTGTATAATTCTGACCTGCGAGATACGAATTTTGAGGAAGCAACTTTGTTTCAAGCCGATTTGAGTGGCGCTGATTTAGCCGGGGCAAATTTGGAGAAGGCGAATCTCCAAGAGGCAAATCTTGAGGGGGCTAATTTAGAGGGGGCTAATCTTAGCCAAGCCAATCTTTGTGATGCGATTATGCCTGATGGGACAAAACAATCCTGTGAATAAATGTTCTGGTGTTGTTATAAGTGGGTGGACACAATTAAAGTTAACGGTTGAGATTAGGAAGGATCAGGGAACAGGGAACAGTAAGGGTTTGAGGGTGATTTACTTGCACTTAATGCAGTACCGTTTTATGCCAGTCCGACTACTTAGCAAGTTTCAATCCCAATAACGGGATTGAAAGTGTCTCATCCGATCTGGCACAGCTAGCGATCGCACTCCTGGCGATAACGACGATTCACGACATACCACTTTGTTCTTTTTGTATCCTTCGCTACTAACATATCTTTAGCGCGACTCAATCATCATTTCGGCTCAACTTGTCAAGTTCTGATAAATTAAACCATTCTTTCCCCCAGAAAGGTTTAAATTTTCCAATCAGACTCCCGTCTCAACAAAACGTCATAATTGCTCGTTTTTTACCTCGTCTTGGGAAAAAGCTACGAATTTTCAGGGTTTGCAGCGATTGTGAGCAGATTGTGCGATTTTCAGGTATACTCTCTATTGTGGGTATTTTATAAGTAAAAATAATTTAGACACAGCTAAACCCATTGAATTTTCGTAAAACTTTGTATAATTGCTGGTTTTCCTCTCACTGCCAATGTACCATTGGACGCATGTATTTTGTTAAACTTATGTTAAAAAGCATGACTAAGTATTGACAAACACACAGATGACACAGAGGGGATGGCGCAGATAGAATACTGAATAGTGAAGCACACAGATTGACACAGACAACTAAATAATTTCCCCACAAGCTAATCCTTTTTTATCCGGATGTTGGGTGTCGCGATCGCTCACTATAAACCCCGCCGCCGCCACGAGCAAGTGCTGCATCGAGATACCGAGGCAGAATTTGTGGATATCTTGACCGAAGAAGATTATCCGATGTATAGCAGTAGACACATCGATTATGACTTTCGGCACCATTGTAGTGGCGTGACACAGCTAAAATTGTGGAATAGATTTGACGTTTAAACCGGGCGCAAGGATGGTGCCCCTACAATTCTAATCCACCAAATATAGCGGTACTAAGACAGGTTAGGACATTCTTTACTGTTCCCTGTTCCCTGTTCCCTGTTCCCTTCCCTCACCACAAAATTCAGCAGACCCTACCTATATTACAATATATGAAGATACGTAAAAAATACTCATGCCCAGCGTTTCTACTCCTCAAACTCATCGCGTTGTTGTCATTGGTGCAGGAATTGGGGGACTCACGGCTGGCGCCCTCCTTGCCCGTCGGGGTTACTCGGTGTTAGTCCTCGACCAAGCCTTTGTTCCTGGCGGCTGTGCCTCCACATTTAAGCGTCGCGGCTTTACCTTTGATGTGGGGGCGACGCAAGTGGCTGGTTTAGAACCCGGTGGGATTCATCAGCGAATCTTTGCGGAGTTAGAGATTGATTTACCCGCCGCGACTCCCTGTGATCCCGGTTGTGCAGTATTTCTCCCCGATGAAACCGAACCGATTAACGTGTGGCGTAACCCAGAACAATGGGCAAAGGAACGGCAACGCCAATTTCCGGGGAGTGAACCCTTCTGGCAACTGATGAGGACTCTATTTAATGCCAGTTGGAGATTTCAAGCCCGTGATCCCGTATTACCGCCACGAAATCTCTGGGATGTGTGGCAATTAACCGCAGCGGTGCGCCCCGATACCCTGATTACGCTACCGTTTACGTTTATGACAGTGGGGGATGCCTTGCGCGGCTATCGCCTCTATGACAATCAGCGTTTGAGAACCTTTCTAGATTTACAACTGAAGCTGTATTCTCAAGTCGATGCCGATGAAACCGCCTTACTCTATGCTGCGACTGCCTTGGGCGTTTCCCAAGCACCTCAAGGATTGTTTCATCTGAAAGGGAGTATGCAAGTGTTGAGCGATCGCCTAGTGGCGGCGTTGGAGAAATGGGGGGGTAAACTGCTGATGCGGCATACTGTGGAACAGATTCAGGTTTGTGGGGGCAAAGTTACAGGCGTAACGGTAAGAAATCAGAAAACGGGACAAGTTTGGACAGAACCAGCCGATGAAGTGGTGGCAAATGTCACCGCCCAAAACCTGGTCAAGTTACTGGGAAATCACGCGCCCAAGGGTTATCAGCGTCGCGTCGATAAATTACCACCCGCATCGGGTGCCTTTGTCATGTACCTAGGAGTTGACCAAAACGCTATTCCAACAGGTTGTCCGCCTCACCTACAATTTCTCTACGATTACGACGGTGAGATTGGCGAAAATAACTCCCTATTTGTCTCGGTTAGTAAACCGGGTGATGGTCGCGCCCCAGAGGGCAAAGCCACGATTATTGCCTCCTCGTTTACCGATACCCGGATATGGTGGCAAGGGTCTAAGCAGGAGTATGACCACCTTAAACAAACGTATACCCAAGAGGCGATCGCGCGGCTAGGTGAGTATTTTGACTTAACCCCTGAAACGATTATCCACCAAGAAACCGCAACACCCCGCACCTTTGCCTATTACACCGGACGTGATCAAGGAATCGTCGGCGGAATTGGTCAGCGAATCCCGACATTCGGTCCGTTTGGCTTTGCCACTCGCACCCCGATTCCTCACTTGTGGTTAGTGGGAGATTCCACCCATCCCGGTGAAGGAACGGCTGGAGTCAGCTACTCAGCACTTACGGCGGTACGGCAAATACAGCGCTTCGCACTGGGCAATAGGCAATAGGCAATAGGCAATAGGCAATAGGCAATAGGCAATAGAAATTTTGTCTCCCATCTCCCCCAACTTCCCCATCTTCCCCATCTCCCCCATCTCCCCATCTTCCCCATCTCCCCCTGCTTCCCCTGCTCCCAGACGTAGCATGCTACGTCTCTACATGGCTCCCCCATCTCCCCCAGTTTCAGGTACTCTAAAGAAAGAGTTTTATTGGTAGACTGCAATGGGATTAAACCTGTTGGCAAGACGATAGAGACCTTAAACCTTGTCGGTCTTGTGTATACATAGTTGTTTGGATTAGGGAAAACTGCCGTGGATGGGGGGAATCAGCAACGAATCTTAGGTTATTTCATCGAAGAGGCGAAAGAACACCTGGACACCCTGGAACAAGGGTTACTGAACGTGCAGGAGACTGCCCAAGACCCAGAGATGGTCAATGAGATGTTTCGGGCGGCTCATTCGGTTAAGGGGGGAGCGGCGATGCTAGGCTTTAGTAGTCTGCAAAAAATTGCCCACCGCTTAGAGGATTGTCTGAAGATTCTTAAAGAAAATCCAGTTAAGCTGGATCGCCATGTCGAGAGTTTATTCTTACAAGGTTACGACACGCTCAAAGACCTGATCGAACAACTCCAAGGACCCTATGGTATCCGGGATGAGGAAGCCGATAAAATGGTTCAAGCTGCCGAACCAACGTTCAAGGAATTGCAGATGTACTTGGAACGGTTGATTGGTGGTGAATCACCAACCGCCGCCCCAGCTAAGGCGGAAAAGGCTGGAGGCAAAGCAGCGGCTCAAGTTCCTGAGAACTTTTCGGCTCAGGTGACAGGTATCCTCAAGCAAATGTTGCAACTGTTCAAACAATCCGAAACAGCCGCCCATCGTCAAAAACTACAGGAACATTGCCATAAGTTAGCCAAACTCGCCCAAACGGTTGAACCCTGGCAAGTCTTGGTCAAAAATGCCTCGGATGCGATCGCGAATTCCCAAAATTCGTTCCACACGCTAGCACCTGTGATTATTAAAGAACTCAAACAAGCTAGCGATCAAGTTCAACAAGGAAACGAGAATGCTGTCAAGGCAAGTCCAGCGTTACAGAAGTTGGCAAAAGCTACCCCCAGTAAAGGCGGTGGTAAAGAGATTACGATCACTGTAGAACCCAAAGCAGCGGCTAAAGCGATCGTCAAAGCCTTTGATAAACGACAACTCACTCAACTGACCAAATTACTGGTTCAAGCCACTCGCGCTTCTTCCTAGGTGATATCAAACCTGGAACCAGACGGAACGGAAGCGAAACCTCGGACAGCATTCTTCAATCCGCGAATCGCTCCGTTCAGATACATTTAACCCGGAAAAATCTAGAAATTGCCTGCAAATCATGGTTTAGTCATTAACAGCATGATAAATCAGCATGATAAATTATTGGCTTAAGATGGGGGCAGAGGGACTTGAACCCTCACGACCTTTTACGGTCAACGGATTTTCATTCTCACTGTAGCTTTCGCTACTGCCTTCACTAGCATCTGAGAATTGGACTCTCCCTTTACCCTCGGCTTCACGTTAGGGTAGCTCCCGTCGAGTCTCTGCACCTTCCGATTCTTCGCTTCGCTCTAGGACATGGTTTTGACCTGTCGCTTTGCTCCAGTGAGCCTGGTTTTGAGTTAGTTGGGTTGAACCCATAACTCAGCACTCTCTTATCGGCTTGGCTCAGGATTGCCTTATCTGTGTCCAGACGTAGGTTTCCCTGAATTTGAGAGCATCCACTTGACAGATTTCTCCATCAAGGCTCAATTTACTTAAGTCCGTAGCGTCTACCATTCCGCCACGCCCCCCTTTCGGGTTGTGCTTCGGTATTGAAGTTTACATCAAAACCTCCGCATTTGTCTATTTGAACATTAAATGGGGCAGATTGGCAACTAGAAAATTTGAGGAACCTGAACACGGTAAGATAGTAGGGGCGATCAAGGAGGTTTAGGGTAGCCTGACCAGGAACCATTCACCTCTTGATTATGCGATCGCCTGTATTTTACAGACCTGTTGCCGCTATAAGACCATCACATTATGATTGTTGCACTACTTTATCTCGCTTTAGGTGGACTCTACCTGGTTGTCGTTCCCTTGCTCACCTACTTTTACCTCAAACAGCGCTGGTATGTGGCTAGCTCCTTTGAGCGTAGCTTTATGTACTTCCTCGTCTTCTTCTTCTTCCCTGGATTAATCCTGTTTAGTCCCTTCCTGAACTTCCGTCCCAAAAAGCGTCAGATCCAAGCTTAATCACAAATGCGACGAATTGATGCGATCGGAATTGCCATCGGCGTGTTTGCGGCTGGTGGTATTATGTATCTCCTCTTACAGGTTGCTGGTTTGGACGAGGTAAAAGCCGGGATTTGGAGTCAAGCCCTATTAGTCGGCGGTTTACTCGGCTGGGTACTCACCTATCTGTTCCGAGTGGGGTCTCACAAAATGACCTATAACCAGCAACTGAAAGACTACGAAGATGCTGTCTTGCAAAAGCGCCTCGAAGAGATGACCCCAGAAGAACTTGCCCAGTTACAAGCCGAATTGGAACAAGAGTCTGAATAAATTGGAATTCCCTGTTCCCTGTTCCCTGTTTCCTGTTCCCTAACCGATGACCAAAATTTCCCAGTGCTTTGAGACTCTACGCCAGCGCTCTGAATGTGCCTTTATTCCCTTTATCACAGCAGGTGACCCGGATTTGGTTACCACGGCTCAAGCGTTGCGAGTCCTTGACAAATCAGGGGCAGATATGATAGAGCTAGGTGTCCCCTATTCCGATCCCCTGGCAGATGGTCCGACGATTCAAGCGGCGGCGACACGAGCCTTGAAACGGGGGGTACGATTGGATGATGTCCTGGCGATCGCCCAGGAAGTAACCCCCGATCTAAACGCACCGATTATTCTATTTACCTATTACAACCCGATTCTCAATCGGGGGATTGAAGTCTTTTTAAAACAAATTGCTGCTGCTGGTATAGCCGGGTTAGTCGTACCAGATTTACCCTTAGAGGAAGCCGAATCACTGATCCAGCCTGCGACTGAAATTGGCATCGAAGTGGTTTTATTAGTCGCACCCACCAGTCGGAAAGCCAGAATTGAGGCGATCGCGAAAAAATCCCAGGGCTTCATTTACCTCGTCAGCGTCACAGGCGTCACCGGGATGAGAAAGCAAGTCGCATCTCGTATCCCCGATTTACTCGAGGAAATGCGGGCGGTAACAGACAAACCCATCGGAGTCGGTTTTGGTATCTCTCAACCCGAACAAGCACGACAGGTAAAACAGTGGGGTGCAGATGCAGTAATTGTGGGGAGTGCGTTTGTGAAGCGTTTAGCTGAAGGAACCCCGACTGAAGGATTAAAAGCGATTGAGGAGTTTTGTCAATCCCTCAAGTCAGCGATTAGAGATTAACTTTCTTTTCAGATTTTGCACTGTTGTTGAGCCAGCTTATTTTATAGAAGATGGGCAAAGCTGAACAACACTGAATAATTCCTTCGCCATCTATCAGTTTGACGCTCCCTCACTGAAAGTGAGGGATTCTGCGGACAGAGTTAAGTTGTGGCAACTTCCACAATCTAACTCTCGCTACGGTTGTCAAAGACCGTCTACCCAGTCGGTTTAGGTCAATACCTAACTTCCTGGCTACTTTT
>NZ_JAVJUO010000108.1:0-10631 GCF_040220555.1 Coleofasciculus sp. C1-SOL-03 | reverse complement strand
GGAAAATAGGGCGTTTCGGCTTTTAGAAGTGAGTTTGACCGAACCTAATTTTGTACGGTTTTTCCTCCTTGTCTTCTTTCCTTCCTTGTCCTCCTTGTCTTGTCCCCACCCTAAAATAAAAAACCTACACCTGTCAGGGGGTTGGGGTGGGGTCAGATCAAGGTATTGCTTTCTTTTTTCGCTTAAGTTGACACCAATGCACGTCACCGCGCCCCTACAGTGTCTGGATGGAATGCTAATTAATCTTGCTGAGGTGTGCCACACTACTACGGTATATTAAAGTGCGTATTTCAGCGTCATTGAACTTAAATTAATTCAAGATTCAATTATTGTGAGTAATCCCTATCAATTTATCGGCTATTGGGGTATAGAGTCACCCGATAAACTTGAAGCGATGTTAACCAAAGTTCTCGTCGCCGCGACAGATTTAGAAACATCAACCCCATTGAAATATCCCCTCAACAAAGTCCCTGTCAAGGGTAGGTTAAATTGGCGGGTTGGTTATATTGGCAGTAATCCGACTAACTCCTTCACCAATGAAGCGGGACTCATCGCCGCGTTATCCGCTTCTGGTTTTCATGATTCAGCCGATGCTTGGGTTAAGGTGGAAAATAACTGCCTAATTTTAGGACGCGAACCTTTTGGACGTGTCCCTCTCTATTGGACAAAACAGGGAAAGGTTATCTGGTTTGCGTCTAAGTTGCAGCTATTATTACCCCTGCTTAAAACACCAGAGGTGAATAATCATGGGTTGTATTGCTATAGCTGCTTTTCTTATGTTCCCACACCGTTGACGCCAGTCTCTACTATTTTTTCCGTAGCGGCTGGAACTCTAGAAACATGGCAAATTACTGCTCAATCAGATTTAACCCATAGCACTCACCGTTATTATCAATGGCAATCCGCCTCAGAACTGATTCACGATGAAGCTGAAGCCATCTCCCAACTGCAAATCCTGTTAAAAAATGCCGTACATCGACAACTGGAAAATTTGCCTAGTGAACCCGTTGGCGTTTTTCTGTCTGGCGGGTTAGATTCATCTACAATCGCCGCCTTATTAGTGCAAGCGGGAGTAAAGGTTAAAGCCTATACCTTAGATTTTGGGTTAGCGGGTGTCTCGGAATTGCCCTATGCTGAACAAGTTGCTGACTATCTGAAGATTCCCCTAGTTAAAGTTGATGCGACACCTCGTCGGATTAAGCAAGCGATTCAAGCGACAGCGACGGCGTTAGATTTACCCTTTGGTGATGGGGTAACGGTTCCCTTATATCTGTTATGTCAAGCGGCGAGTCAAGATACAGAGGTTATTTTTAATGGAGAAGGGGGCGACCAACTTTTTGCGGGATGGACAAATAAACCGCTAATTGCGGCTGGTGTTTATAATCAAGAACATCCCAACGGAAATACAGAGTTTACCCAACAGTATTTACGAACGTTTCACCGTCTCTGGGGATATGAGGAGCGGGTATTTCAGAATCAGATAAACCAGGCGTTATCAGTACACCCGGAACAATGTTTGGCAGAGGCTTTAGACGCTAAGTTTACCACGACTCTTTTAGACCGATTGCGTCGGGCGACGTTAATGTTAAAAGGCGCACAAAACATCCACCCACGGGCGACTAACTTAGCATTCTCTCATGGATTGTGGGTGCGATCGCCTTTTTGTGACATTCCGTTATCGGAGTGGACGTTTCAGATACCGGGGGAGTTCTACCTGCGGGGTGCTTGTGAAAAATATATCCTCAAACGTGCGGTGGAATCTTGGTTACCGCCAGAGGTGGTGTGGCGGGAAAAACGGGGGATGGGAGTGCCGTTAACGGCGTGGTGTTTCAATGAGTTATGGTCTGAGGTAGGATATTGGTTAAATTCGGGTATTTTAGCAGCCGAAGGACGATGGCAACCGCAGTTACCATTAAAACTGATTAAAGGGGAATTTAGCGCCTATTTGCGAGGGCGACGAGTGGGTGAGATTCTCTGGTTATTGTTGATGTGGCAAGTTTGGCGCAGGAGGGTGTTAAATGAGGCAGTATCTGGGTATTCTGGGTTACATCCGTTTTGGTTACCGTCTCGGTTTTGGCAATGGTATTGGAAATTACAGGATGAATGATGAATTATGAATTGCCTATTGTCTGTTTCTCTAGAAGGGCGGGTTTAGTTAAGTTATCGGTTGTGTCTAAAATGGTATCGGTAAAACCCGCCCCTACACCATGGCTTTAGACGCGCCATGGCATATATTTATACCTCACACGGTCAGAGTCTGTCATTCTGAACGAAGCGATAGCGGAGTGAAGAATCTCACCAGATGCTTCGCTGCACTTTGTTTCATTGAGTATGACAAAAGCTCAGGTTGTGACCACGAGTATATATTGCTTTCACCCTTGATTCCCTGTTCCCCGTTCCCTGTTCCCTGAAAAATGAAAGCCAGTGAAGTTTTGAATCTGTACGCTGCTGGGAGACGTGATTTTAGTGGCGAAAATTTGAGAGGTCAATCGTTTAAAGGAAAAGACCTCTCAGGGGTAGATTTTAGTGAGGCGGATATCCGAGGGGCAAATTTTACTGAGGCTAAGTTGACAGGGGCGAACTTTAGCGGCGCTAAGGCTGGATTACAAAAGCGTTGGGCGACAGTTTTGGTTGTCAGCTCATGGATACTTGCGGGGATATCAGGATTTTTGTCAATACTCCTTGGTGTTTTAGTCGTGTTTATTTTTAACACTGGTAATACCGAGAACATGATTATGGGCTGGGTAAGTTTGATAATCCTGGCAATCTTGTTTGTTGTCATGCTCCGCAAAGGTTTTGTCGCGGTCGCGGTCGCTGAAGCTGGAGCTGTCGCGGTCGCTTTCGCTGTCGCGGTCGCTGAAGCTGGAGCTGTCGCTTTCGCGGTCGCTTTCGCGGTCGCTTTCGCTGTCGCTGTCGCTGTCGCTGTCGCTTTCGCGGTCGCTGTCGGTTTCGCTGAAGCTAGAGCTGGAGCTGAAACTGAAGCTGTCGCGGTCTTTCTCACTGTCACTCACGCTGGAGTTGCCGCGGTCGCTTTCGCGGTCACTTTCGCTGAAGCTGGAGCGGTCGCTGTCGCTTTCGCTTTCGCTGTCATGCTCTTGAGCCCTTACATTGGCTGGCGAGCCATCCAGGGAGATGAAAGAGATGCTTGGATTCGCACAGTCGCCATCGCCTTTGCGGCTACAGGCGGTACTAACTTTCGCCGTGCTGACTTAACCGATGCGGACTTCACATCTGCCACACTCAAAAGTACCGACATGAGAAAGGCAACACTTACTCGTACTTGCTTTTATCAAACCCAAAAACTCGATCGCGTTCGCCTTGGCATCACTTATATTAAAGATGCTCAGGTGCGACAATTATTAATTACCCGACAGGGACAAGCTCAAACCTTTGACCGCAAAAACCTGCGCGGTGTCAACTTACAAGGCGCAAACTTAGCCGATGCTAGTTTTATCGGCGCTGATTTAAGCCAAGCCAACTTGCAAGATACTGACTTATCCAGAGCCAAACTCGTCCAAACCCAACTCGACTACACCGACTTAACCGGAGCCACATTAACAGGTGCTTGTATTGAAGATTGGGGGATTACTCCAGAAACCCAACTCAATGGTGTTCAATGTGAGTATGTCTTCATGCGCCTAGCCGATAACCTTGACCCCAATCCCCGCCGCAAACCGGATGATTGGAACAAAAACTTTGAAGATGGCGAATTTTCCGACTTCATCGCGCCCATGGTACAAACCCTTGACCTTTATCATAACCAAGTGGATGACCCGCGTTTAATTGCCATGGCGTTCCAACAGCTTACCGAAACCCATCCTGACGCTGAACTGGATATTGTTTCGATTGAAAAACGGGGAAAGCATCGCGATAAAGTGTTAATTCGCGCGGAAACGTCACCTCAAGCAAACCATTCTGAACTGCATCATGACTATTTCACTACTTATAATGAATTGCAAGCCTTGTCCCCGGCGGCGCTACAACAACTTTTAGCGGAGAAAGATGGACAAGTTAAGAGGCTGACAGGTTTACTGGAAGCAGCAATTAAGCGTCTGAGTATTTCTGCCCAAACTTATAATAATCAAGGAGATACGATGTCTGAAAGTAAAGGGAATATCAGCATAACCAGTGGAGATGGTAGTAAAATCAGTGGACTTGCAGGCGCAGGGGAAAGTATAACGGGTTCAGCCATTGGTGAAATTAGCGGTACTGTTAGTGTTGCCATCAATGAGTTACCGGAGTCTCCCGAACCGGATAAACCGGGAATTAAAGAACTGCTAGCGCAACTGCAAGCCGCGATTGAAGCGGAAGCGCATTTAGATGAAGACGATAAGGCGGAGGCGTTAGAACAGGTGAAAATGTTAGCCGAAGCCGGACAAAATCCCCAGGAAAAAGGGAATCAGAAAATGGCGAAACGAGCCACAACGATGTTGAAAGGAATTATTGTCGGATTACCGACGGCGGCGACATTGTTTGAAGCGTGGAATAAGGTGCAGCCGTTGATTACAAAATCATTCGGGTTGTGAAAAACCTAACCCCCCAGCCCCCTTCCCACCCCTCTCGTTCTCCCCTACAAGGGGAAGCCGGAAGTCAGTCGATTTTATGTAGGATGAGCAAGAGTTATAAACCTTTTTCATGGATTAAAATTGTAGGGGCGCACTGACGTGCGCCCACCACCGATGTGCGCCCAGAAAACCCATAACATCTATTCTATTTGAACGGTGTCACATCGCCATCCTGGGTTAAGCTTTAGCCATGGTGCGTTACGCTGCGCTAACGCACCCTACAAACGCCTTTCAAATATCACCAATGACCAATGACAAATGACCAAGAATTACTGAATATCTACGGTTCACCCCTCTACGTGTATCAAGGCGATCGCATACGGGATACAATTCGTTATATCTCTTACGCTGTCCCCTATCCGCGCACTCGGTTCCAGTTTGCCAGTGTGACGAATGGTAATATCTCGTTGCTGCAAATCTTCCAAAAGCAGGGGTGGGGACTCCACGCCAATACACCCGGAGATATCTATTTAGGTTTAAAAGCGGGATTTGCCCCAGATAACATTGTTTATAGTGGCAGTAATTTGAATCATGCAGAAATGGAGCAAGTTCTCCACTGGGGAATTACGGTGTTAAATTTAGATAGTATCTCCCAATTGGATTTATGCTGTCACGTTTATCAGACTTTAACCCCTAAATTACCCCGATTAAACTTAGGATTACGCTTAAATGTACCCGAATTAACCGGAGATAGCCGCATTGGAGTTAGACCCGAAGAATTCCCCGATGCGCTGAAAACTACCCAATCGGCGGGATTACACCTCAAGGGTATCCATTTCTATCGCGGAACCGGGACAAATGCCACCAAAGCCTTTACCCAAGTGATTGATTCCTTATGCGAGATTGGTCAACAATTACCCGATTGGAACTATTTAGACTTTGGCGGTGGATTTGGTTATCCCTACCAGGGAAATGGCGTCGCTTTTGATTGGCAAGGATTTGGTCAGGCGATAACTCAGAAGCTAGAGACAATCGGCAGACCTATCAACTTAATTATAGAACCCGGACGTGCCGCGATCGCAGGATGTGCGTCCTTGTTGGCAAAAGTCGTTTCAGTTAAGTGGCAAAACGGCAAACAAATTGTCGGTGTCGATACCACTGTGGCGAATTTATCCGTTCCTTCGGTACATGGTAGCTATCGAAAAATTGTCAGTTTTACCCATAACCAGGGTGAACAGTATCCCACCGATGTGTGTGGAAATACAACTTATTCACGGGATTACTTAGGGCGCAACTGTCAACTCCCAGCGTTAAAGATTGGAGATGTTATCGCGATTCTCGACAGCGGTGCTTACGGATACGCCATGTCGTCCCATTTCTTACACCGTCCGCGTCCGGCTGAAGTGTTAGTCGAACAGGGAACTCATCGATTAATCAGAAAACGGGAAGATTATAGTGTTTTGTTAAATAATCAGGTATTTACTTAGTTGTCAAGGTTCGTAGGGGCGCACTGACGTGCGCCCTGCACCTGACTTTACCTGACCTGCGTCTAGAAAATCAGTTATGATACCAAATCTGTTAGGGGGATAATTATGTTTTTTCAACGCAGAGGTACGCAGAGGATGGCGCAGAGGTACGCAGAGTAATTGGGAGTATTTGAGTGAACGCTTTCGCGACTTATAGAAATAATACCTAATACTATGAAATCTATTGTGCGCTCAAAATAAGGGGTTTTAAGTTTAATTATGTGAATTTGTAAATCAATGCGTAATTAATCTAATCTTAAACTCGCGATGGTTATCTAGGTTAGGCGAAATGAAGGATGTTAATCAAGGATAGTATGGAGAGAAGTGGATTATGAAATGCATTCAATGTCAAACTGATAATAATCTCAAAGAGCGGACTGAACATCAGGGGCGGTGCAAAAACTGCGGTCATCCCTTTGCCTTTGAGCCGACAAGTATGACAGAGATTAGGTTTACTGACCCGTTTTTTGCTAAGGTAATATCTGATATTTCAGCAGATGGAACTCTATTTTTTACCTCCAAACAATTTTTATATGTTTTAGAAAAAAGATTAAAATTAACCCCTGAACCTGGTTGTCTGGATTCTCTTGTTTCGATCATTACTTTCTTCAGTTTCTTGTTTTCTTTTCTTTCTTTGATTATAATTATTAACCTAACGAGTATGTATATCACTCAAGAAGACAACCAGGCAAGAGCAGCTATACACATATTCTGTATTCCAATTTTTATAGCATTAATATGTTCAATATTTAATCAATACAAATCAACTAAGTCTCAATATAAGAGTTTTATGGAGCGTCAAAAAAATGCTGTTGGTTTACAACGGTTAGGCATTATAACTCTCTTGATTGGGATGATTATTAGCCTGTTTATTTTAGATTCATTCATTATTTTTTCAAGTAGCGTTATTTTAGGAATGTTATCACTGTACTTAGGAAAGCGACAGTTAGGACGGCAAAGGAAAATACCGAAATCTTTCTCAATCATTCCCAACCAGTTTGAAGAGTGGCTAAATCGCTGGACAGAAGTAAATGGTTCACTAGAAAAAATGCTTCCCCCTCCCCGCCAAGAGAATACCGAAGCTGAAATCAGTCCAGACATCAGCGCTTATAGTTTTGACCGAGTTATAATTTGTGATAATGCAGCAATCGCTCAACTGCTAATTGCCAATAACTTCCACTTTGAAAATAACTGTGCTGTTCTGAGTATCAACGGATATCCTCAACCCATCTTCAGAACAGTTCTCCAAATGCTAAAACGCAACCCTCAATTAAAAGTATATGCCCTCCATGACGCTAGTCCGCGCGGCGTCCGATTAGTTCACCACCTACAAACCAGTCAAAATTGGTTTGCCGATAGTACCGTAAAAATTTATGATTTAGGATTACTTCCTCGTCAGATATTAACCAGCAAACGCCCCCTCTTTATCCGAGCATCAGCAGAATCCGGTCAACAAGCCAAACAACTATCTCCACAGATACGGCAAAATTTGTCAGCCGATGAAATAGAATGGCTAGAATTAGGCAACTTTGTCGAACTCGAATCCTTCACCCCTCGCCGATTATTACAGTCTGTGACTCAAGGAATAAGAAGAAGTCTGACTCTAGATATTGACAGTCGTGAAGATGACACCGCCAGCAGCGATATTTATGTCTTTTACGAAGAAAGTTTTGGCTAAACTAAAAGACTACCACTCTTAAATAGTCGCAGTCTTTTTATTCAATCCTCCCCAGAATCAGCAGCACAGGTGAGACAATTAGGGGTAGAGGTACGGCGAGAGTTATTGGCTGAGGAATTAGAGTGGTTAAAATCCGGTAATTTTGTCGAGTTGGAATCGTTTACACCGCAACGGCTGTTACAGATAGTGACTCAAGGAATTAGCCGGAGTCAGATTAGCACAGGGGGGAGAGATTCAGTATTTATAGACGTTGAGAGTGAGAGTAGTAGTAGTGATGTTTATTTGCTTGCATCCGACAGTTTTGGTTGAAAATTATCAGTGGGTGGACACAATTAAAGTTAACGGTTGAGATGAGGGAATAGGCAACAGGCAACAGGCAACGCCTGAATACACAATTTAAATGGGTCTTAACTTAACTAGACCAGCGCTTTAGCCCCACGTCTCCCTATCTACCGTTTAACATATAAGAACGGGAGTCTCTTCGGAAGACATCAACGTGAAGCGAATCATCCTTTTACTGCAAGTTCTCACTTCAGTTACGGTAATCACGGTCAATAGTATCGTGCTGTACCAGTTTCTGCATCGCTCTGGTTGTATAGCCTTGAAATTCGACTTCAAAGACGCCACTCGCTTCAAAGATACAGCCGTTGAGTTTGGCGATTGTGTCAAACGAGCGGTTCACAACCAAGAGGTTCCCAAAAAAGAAATTCCCACGACTGAATCGCCTCCCCCCGCCGAATCATCTCCTGTGGTTCAACCTGTACCTGTGGTGGAAGAATCTCCTGGGATTACACCATCTCCCGTGGAAACATCACCCATCCCCCAACCCTCTCCTACCGTGTCCCCGCCTAAGGTTGAACCGTCTGCGACTCCTCAAACTTCACCCTCGAATTAGGGTCTGCTGAATAAGTCTTGTGGTGGGGTAGGAAGCTGGGGAAGCTGGGAGAGCTGGGGAAGCAATGAACCCGGTTTGAGGTTTTATGTACTCTAGTTGGGGCATACTCATAATGCAAAGTTTACAAGATGCCGCCGCAGAGCAGGCTACCCTGTAGGGGAAATAAACACGATTACACGTTCAATTAGATTCTGACGAGAGATATATGACACAACCAAGCTTCGGAGTCATCGGTCTAGCTGTGATGGGGGAAAACCTGGCACTCAATGTGGAAAGTCGCGGGTTTCCGGTGGCGGTGTATAACCGGACTAGCTCCAAAACGGAAGAGTTTATGGCAAAACGTGCCTCGGATAAAAACGTCACCGCTGCTTATTCCCTGGAAGAGTTTGTCAAAACCTTGGCACGTCCCCGCAAAATCTTGGTTATGGTTAAAGCTGGGAAACCGGTTGATATTGTCATCGATCAACTGAAACCTCTGCTTGAACCCGGAGATATGATTATCGATGGCGGGAACTCCCTCTACGAAGAAACCGAACGCCGTACTAAAGACTTAGAAGCCACCGGACTCGGTTTTGTCGGGATGGGGGTCAGTGGTGGCGAAGAAGGAGCGCTCCATGGTCCTAGCTTGATGCCGGGAGGCACGGATACGGCGTATCAAGAGTTAGAACCGATTTTGACCAAAATTGCGGCTCAGGTGGATGATGGACCCTGTGTCACCTATATTGGTCCTGGGGGTGCAGGTCATTATGTGAAGATGGTGCATAACGGGATTGAGTATGGCGATATGCAGCTCATTGCCGAAGCTTATGATTTGCTCAAACATGGCTTAGGATTGGATCACAAGCAGCTTCATCAGGTGTTTACCGAATGGAATACAACCGATGAGCTAAATTCCTTTTTAATTGAAATTACGGCGGATATCTTTAAGTACATTGACCCAGAGACGAATCAGCCTCTGGTTGATTTAATTCTGGATTCTGCTGGACAAAAGGGAACCGGACGCTGGACTGTGGTGAGTTCTCTGGAATTGGGTGTACCGATTCCCACGATTTATGCAGCGGTGAATGCGCGGGTGATTTCGTCCTATAAACAGGAACGAGTGGCGGCGGCGAAGGAGTTGATCGGGACGACGGGTCAGTATGATGGAGATAGCCAAGCGTTTATCAATAAAGTCCGTGACGCGCTTTATTGCTCAAAAATGTGTTCCTATGCTCAAGGCATGGCATTGTTGGGTAAGGCTTCGGAGGAGTTTAATTACAACCTGAATTTGGCAGAAACTGCCCGGATTTGGAAAGGGGGTTGTATTATTCGGGCAGGATTCCTGGATAAGATCAAAAATGCCTTCAATGAGAATCCGAAATTGCCGAATTTATTATTGGCGCCGGAATTTAAGCAAACGATTCTGGATCGCCAAGATGCATGGCGGGACGTGCTGGTGGCTTCTAATCAGTTAGGAATCCCGGTTCCAGCGTTTAGTGCGTCCTTGGATTACTTCGACAGCTATCGGCGCGATCGCTTACCGCAAAACTTGACCCAGGCACAGCGCGACTACTTTGGCGCTCATACCTATCAGCGAACTGACAAGGAAGGCGTTTTCCATACCGAATGGGCGCAGTCATAGAGATATGATCCGCGTCGGTTAAAACTGATAGCTTGCACCATTTTTAGTCAGCCCCGACAGCCGCCCGGAGCCCGGAGTTCAAACTCCGGGCTAATAGCTTAAGTCCATTAAAATGGACTAATACAGCGCTTTTCAATTAGGTGAGGTACACAGACAGACTGGAATTCTTTTGTAGTCGTCTTTAGACGACTTGAACTTTTAGCCTTGGGTTTAAACCCAAGGCTGTGTTTTTTGACTTACACGACTGGATAACTAGATGGTTATCTCCATCTGAGATGCGGCAAGGGGACTCCCGTTATACCCGAAGCGGGTTAGCGGGAGGGGAATTGCCGCCAACTAATAAATTGTCCGATAGGGCATCAAAAGAAGTGAAGATTGATATTCATAACCGTCAGCCTTATGAATG